>CAUUCY010000044.1:0-16175 GCA_963543835.1 uncultured Bacteroidales bacterium | reverse complement strand
TCTGATCAATGCCGATTATCTGATAAATCATAGCTAAATCGTCACAGGGCTGCCGTTGCAGGCTTTTCCGGGTCAGCCTCAAAAGCCTGTGCCGAGGCATGGATTTTCTAAAGCTTGTCCCGGTGGCAGTTCCTCCTCAAAATCCCTGTTTTTGCGCTCGTTTGCCCTCCTTTTTTAGAAGGAGGTGGACAAGCCCCCGGACACCCCATACACCTCCCTCAATACATCAGGCGGAACGTAGCGGAGCGAAGTGGAGTCCCCCTATAGGGTATCCCTTCCTCCGACTCAAGTGACGGTTCCGCCCACAAAAATAGCAGAGCTCCTGCAAAAACGCCCGAATTTAAATCCGTGCTACACCAGAATCTTCATCTAATCGATTTTGACGGTCCCCTGTAGAAGATTTGGACCGGCTTTGGTACTTGAGAAAAAACGAGGGTGACCTAAGTCTAATTGACTTTTGGATCACCCTCTTGGCGGTGCGGAAGAGGCTCGAACTCTCGACCTCCGGCGTGACAGGCCGGCATTCTAACCAACTGAACTACCGCACCAGATTGGTTACTTCCTTTCGGAAAGCGGTTGCAAAGATATATCTATTTTTGGAATCTCCAAAATTTTTCTGAGATTTTAATAATATTTTTACTCCTGTAATACCAAGTTCCGTTTCTGTTAAGTTTCCGAATTTATTGTTAAATTTTGGGAGCGAAGGAAAGGGCATTTGCCGCAACGGTAATTGTTGGCAAAAACGCGGGGATAAAGGCAAGGACATTTGCCGCGACAGTAATTATTGCAAAAAAGCGAGGATAAAGGCAAGGGATCTTCCGCAGTAGAAATTGTTCACACAAAATCAAGAACGAAGGCACAAGCCTCTGAGCTCAGTCTGCCCTGCACTGCTCTCATTGTGCAGGACAAAAGCGGAAACAAAATTTTACGGGGAAAGCTCAAATACTCAAGATAGGACATGAAAATAAAAGCGGCATTGATAACAATATTGATGGCACTGACCGCACTATGCTCCTGCAACAATTAAAGTGGCATAGATCCCCCAAAGCAAGGGCTTTGGCTGCCGGGGCTGCCTCAAAATGCAGACGGGAATCCCGTACAGCTTTCAATCAAAGGCTGTTCGGAATTCATAGACTTTCTCGTCTATGAGAAGTATTTGGAAAAAAGCCTGGTCGCTTTCGATCTTCTGAACAAGGGCATGGGAGCGGGTCAGAGCAAGTACGGGTGGATGCCGCTTCCGCTCGACCAGTCCGGCTCCACACTCGAATCCGCTATTGCATTCAGGATAATACGTCAGGCTCTTGAGAAAAAATACGGAAAGGAGGAGGCGAAGTCAAGAATTGCAGTGGTAAACTCGAGGGGCGAGAATCGTCTGAACAAGCTGGCACAAGCAAAAGGCCACCTCACAATCTACAACGATTCCGGACTCAGCGGGCGCTACCAGCTCATGACAGCCGCCGGTCTGCTGCCAATCTGCATTACTGGTTACGACATTAATGGAAAACACTCGCTACTTTCGTAGCGAGTGGAATGCCTTGAAAAATATCTCACCCTATGAGTAGATCGGAATAAGGAGTGCCTATCAAGGAGGCTCGCAAGTTTTGCGATGCCGAAGTGTCGAGTGCATCCGTGTACACAGTGCAGTCCCTTATTATGCCTCCCCGTACGTCAAGATAGATTTCCGTGTTGCCCCAGTCGTAACGGCGGGACAATTTTTCGGAAAAATTCGAAGCCTTATTGAAAATCCAATCCTTTGAGGAGAAACGGGAACGTATTTTCTTATATTCCTCATCCTCAAAATCAATACTGATTTTGCTCGCAGAAAGTTTATATTCCGCATCAAATGCGGCATAGAAAGCCTTGTATATTTCATCAATACCAAGGGAGGGCTGAATTTCGCTTAGATTGACAGTACGCGAGCGTACTGATTTCACACCTTTGGATGCAAGCTTCTCCTTTGACGGACTCAGCACCCTCGACATTTCCTCTCCTCCGGTCTTCCACAATATAGTCCCGTTGTGGAAAGCCGCATCCCCGTCATAATAATATGACTGCCCGGAGAATTTCCTTTCCCCTATGCACAAGTCATTGCGACCTGTCTGAACGGCATCCGCAAAGCCGAGAGAGCGTATTGCGGCAAGTACCACGCCTGTCTGACGCGGAATATCAAAATCGCTGCGGCGGGTGACGAAAGTGAAATTGAGATTACCGGAATCGTGATATACTGCTCCTCCTCCGGAAAGTCTCCTCGTAGGGAAGCCTTTTATGGCTTCGAGTTCGTCCATATTCACCTCGCTCCAGATATTCTGGTTGCGTCCTACCACTACAGTGCGCTCATTGCGCCAAAGATACAGCACCATTTCCCCCTCTGCCACCCGCCGCAGAAGAAATTCCTCCGCGGCAAGATTGTCATAAGGATTGAGAGAAGTGCTCTCAAAAGTCAATAATTTATTTATCAAAACTATATACGTTTAAGGATTGCCTCTGTCTGTTCTTCAAAGCCCGGTTTGCGCAAAAGGGCGAACATGTTTTTCTTATATGCCTCCACACCCGGCTGGTTGAATGGGTTTACTCCGAGCAGGTAGGCTGAAACACCGCAGGCGAATTCAAAGAAATAGAATATCGCTCCCAGATTGTACTCATCTATTCTCTCTATATCTATGCCAATCTGAGGGACCCCTCCGTCAATGTGCGCGATTTTGGTTCCGAGAGCCGCCATTGCGTTGCAATGCTCGACGCGCTGGCCGGCAAGATAATTGAGCTGGTCGAGATTCTGCGGGTCTGTCCCTATGAGCACTTTGCGTCCGGCTTTTTCGACATTCACAACGGTCTCGAACATCACCCTGTCTCCGTCCTGAATGAACTGCCCCATCGAGTGGAGGTCTGTTGTGAAGTTTACCGATGCCGGGAATATGCCCTTGAGGTCCTTGCCTTCGGACTCGCCGTAGAGTTGTTTCCACCACTCCCCGAGGAAGGTGAATTTAGGATTGTAGTTTACGAGTACCTCCACTTTCTTGTTATGCTTGCTGTAGAGAAGATTGCGCATTGCGGCATATTTTACCGCTTCATTCTCCTCTCCCCTCCTGATAAGTTCCGCACGTTCGTCGGTCGCTCCTTTAAGTATGGCGCGCACATCGAAACCTGCTATTACTATAGGAAGCAGCCCTACCGGAGTCAGGACGGAAAAACGGCCGCCCACATTGTCGGGAACGACGAAAGACTTGTAACCCTCCTGGCTCGAAAGAGTTTTGAGAGCGCCTCTCTTCGCATCGGTGATGGCGACTATACGCTCCGCCGCCTCCGTCTTGCCGTATTTTTTTTCGAGATATTCTTTGACTATGCGGAAAGCAACAGCAGGCTCGGTGGTGGTTCCCGATTTGGAAATTACCACACAAGCGGCATTCTTGGTCTCTACAAGATCCATAAGTTCCGCAAGATAGTCCTCGGAAAGATTATTTCCGGCAAAAACCACTTGGATAGCAGCTTCGGGACGCAGGAAAGAGTGCCCGAGGGCTTCAATTGCGCAACGTGCGCCGAGATACGAGCCGCCTATGCCTATGACAACGGCGAGATTGACACCCTTGCCCTTCCACTTGTCGCGTACGGTCTCGCAATCCTTGATGAGAGACTCCCCGGTATCGACCGGAAGAGTTTTCCAGCCGAGGAAATCATTCCCCTCCCCGCTCTCCGACTCCAGGACGTCGAAAGCATCCAAGGCTTTCCCCACATATTCTGTATAGTCCGCAGAATTTATAAAGGAGCTGCAGCCTCCGAGATTGACTTTAATCATAATATTATACTGACTCTAAAATTTCATATCAATACGAGCGCGCGGCCAGCCAATGGAAAATCACCAGCAGGCGTTTGCGGAATATTTCATAATTCAGGGAGTCCGGAGTATCGCTCACTTTGTTGGTACGCATTGTTATTCCGGATGTGAACATTACCGAAGGCACTCCGTTTTCAAGGAATATGCTTTGAGTGCCTATGCGGCGGAAAAACATTTTGGTGAAACTCTCCGAACCGTAATAATCGTAGGCAAGCTCGAGGTTGAAGCCGTAATTTCTGTTTACCAGAGCCAATTTGTTCTGCTCGAGTTTCACATCGCTCAGCATCATAAGGAAATCTTCACGCCCGCTTTTGAGAGGAGAAAGGGTGGAGCCCAATATATCCAGATTGACGAACAGTTCGACCCGTGAGAGTTTCAGAGCCTCACCCGTGTCGGGATCCTTGATTCCGGATTGCCTTAAATCTTCGTACAGAGCCTTGCTGCCGGCATTGCCGGCCTGCCCTCCGTCCACTGCCACAAAAAGCACATCGTAAGGATATTTACGCCCGTTTTTCACTACTTCGGCAAACATATCGGACAGGGTCATAAGGGCAGCCACTCCGGAAGCGTTGCTGTCTGCACCCGGATACAGCACTCCGTCGAGCATGCCTATGCCGTCATATTTTGCAGCGATTACAACTATGCCTCTGGGGCGGCCCGAACTTGTGGCGGCTCCTTTCAGATAAGCTATTACATTACGTCCCTTACGTCCTTCGGAAAGAGAGAAAGAGGAGACGTAGGGTTTGAGATTGTTGCTTTTGAAGCGGTCGAGAATGCAGAAAGCGGCTTTTGTGCCGCCTGCGGTGCCGAAAGCCCTGCCTTCAAACTCGGGACTGCAAAGATGCTCCACATCGGAACGCAAGCCCTCCACAGTAACAATCTTCTCGGCGTCGCTGCCGAAATAGCTGACACCCGCCCCTGCTACAGGCAGGGAAAGCGCCGAAAATATAGTCAGCAACGCAAGGGCAAGGCTTATTTTATTAAAAAAAATCTTCACGCCGACAGTTTAGGCACGATAAATGACAATAATTTGTTATATTTGTAGGATTCCGTTTATCCCGCAAAAGCGTACAAATTTAATCAATATTTGCGAATGCTCAAAAAAAGGGTAATACTCTCTTTTCTGTCCGTTCTTGTCGCACTGCCTCTCCTGGCTCAATACGACAAGGATGTATTCAGTTTCAGGGGGCGCAACGCTCTCGCAGAGGGAAAATATTCTCAGGCAATTGAAAATTTCAACATACTCGCGCGTCTCGACACTTCGGACCATTGGACCTTCTTCTATCGCGGAATAGCAAAATACAATTTAGGCGACCTGCGCGGCTCCAGACAAGATTTCGACCGTTCGGTAAGGCTCAATCCCGTTTTCACATACGGCTACCACTACAGGGGCATCACCGAAAGCCGTTTCGGGGATTACGACTCCGCTCTCGATGACATCAACCGTGCAATTGAGCTGCGCCCGGGAAATGACGGACTGTATTACAGCCGCGGAGTGACTCACTTCCTCGCAAGGCAGTTCCAGGAAGCCGTGGAAGATTTCAATCTTTACATACGGCGCGAGCCCAAAGACCCGTCGGCATATCTCAACCGCGGCGCGGCATACATTTTCCTCGGGGACACGCTCAAAGCGTTCAGTGACTACAACAAAGCCATAAGACTGGACCGCTTCGATGCAGAGGGATACGTGCGCCGCGGGCGTCTGCACGCCGAATGCAAGGATTTTGAAAAGGCGGTAGCCGATATGAACCAGGCTATTCAATTAGACTCTGCCAACACTTTCGCCTACTTCAACCGCGCGCTTATGTACTATGAAATGCGCCGCTACAACGAAGCCATGCGGGATCTGGACAGAGTGCTCAAAGATGAGCCGGGGAACGCCCTGACTCTGTATAACAGAAGCCTTATCAACGCTCAGGTTGGCAATTTCGCAGAGGCTCTCGAAGATATGGACAGGGTGATAAACATAAACCCCAAAAATGTCCTCGCATACTTCAACCGGGCATCTTTCTTCATAGAGATGAAGCGCTGGAGAGACGCCCTTGACGATTACGACAAGGCTATAGAGCTATATCCGGATTTTGCGAAAGCATACCTGAACCGCTCATATGTGGAGAATAAACTGGGAATGACGAGCCGTTCCAAACAAGACTACGAGCTTGCCCGTAAAAAAATAAGCGAGTATCGCGACAAGAATAACGCCGGAGAAGCCTCTTTTGCAGACACCACCCGCAAATATTCCTCACTGCTCGCGCTCGACGCGGACTTTGCAAAGAAGGATTTCAACGATGAACTGCTGCAGCACCGCGATGTGGACATACGGCTCAAGCCTCTCTACCGCTTCACTATTACCGAGGAAAGAAGAGGCGTGGTCTCGACCCTGACCCAGGCATACGAAAACAAAGCCGCAGACCGTTTTATGGACGCTTCAAGCATTCCTTTGACAATCACGAACACGGAATTGCGCACGACAGCACGCATACGCGGCAATATAGACAATATACTCCGCGGAGACAGCGCGGCGGGAGCCGGAAGCAACAAGATTTCCGAAGACCGCATATACTTTATACGAGGCATGTATGAGCTGAGCCAGAAGCGCTACAATGCGGCGCTCAATCTCTTCGACAAGGCAATAGAAGCAGCAAGGGATGGAAATGCGAAAGAAAACGCGGCATTCTACCTTATAAACAGGGCTGTGCTCAAAGCCGAGATGATAGATTTCATCGCCAGCATAAGCAACAACGTGCAAACCCTCACAATGGATGACAAGGGCAACACGCGCGCCCGCGTCTCGGACAAGGTAAACAACGATTTCGACTACAGCGACGCACTCAACGACCTGCAAATGGCAATAGAGACTGTGCCCGACTTCGCATACCTGCATTTCAATCTCGGCAATCTGTACTGCCTTGCCTCGCAACTCGTGAATTCGATAAAAAGTTACGACAAGGCTATTGAACTGCACCCCCGCATGGGAGAGGCTTTCTTCAACCGCGGCTTGGTGCTCATCTACCTTAAAGACAAGGAAAAGGGCTGTATAGACCTCTCAAGGGCAGGAGAATTGGGAGTCGCGGACGCATACGGAGTCATTTCCAAATTTTGTAAAAAGGATGAAGGAAACGAATAATAAAAAGATAAAATTCAAAAGTTTCTCTTCGGGAAGTTGCGGCAACTGCTATTTCCTCGGACTTGAGGAAGACGGAGAAATCAGCGCATCTGTCATAATAGATGCGGGAGTGAGCCTACGCAGCCTGAAAAGGGAACTTGCCCGCGAGGGTCTGGCGCTTGAATCCGTACATGCGGTGCTGGTGACTCACGACCACATGGACCACATACGCTCCCTCGGCTCTTTCTGCAAGTATCTGAAAAAGCCCGTATGGGCAACGGGAACCCTGCACGAAGCGCTTGCGCACCATAGTTTCACGGAAAAATACATACTCCCCTGCCGCTGCGAGTTCGCAGAAGGGGGCTGGAGCGAAATAGTAGCGGGAAAAATTGCTGTAAAGGCTTTTGAAGTCCCGCACGATGCCACCCAGACAGTAGGTTTCGCCATAGTCATAGGCGGCTATACCTTTGTCATAATGACGGATATAGGGGAAATGACAAAAGAGGCTCTGGAATTCGCGTCAAAGGCGGACACGGTTGTGATAGAGTCCAATTATGACGTGGATATGCTTATGGGAGGTCCCTACACCTACGAACTCAAGATGCGCATCTGCAAGGGACACGGTCACCTGAGCAACGACCAATGCGCGGCTGCGATTAAAAAATTCTGGCACGACGGCTTGAGGAACATTTTCCTATGCCACCTCAGCGAGCACAACAACACTCCTGAACTCGCACACAAATGTTCGGAAAAAGCGCTCAGAGAATTGGGAGTGGAGGCTTTCCCTCTCAGAGCTTTGCCACGTCAGACCGCCTCACCTTTGTTTATTTTATAAGAGCTACGATAAATGAGACAATTCTGGAAAGTTATAAAAAGATTTGCCTGGCGTTATAAGTCATGTATATTCGGCTCTATAGGGCTCAATATACTCTCTGCGGTTTTCAATATATTCTCTTTCGCCCTTATCATCCCCATACTGAGGATGATTTTCGGGATTCAGGCCATGGAGGATTATCAATTCATAGCCTGGGACAGCGCGGACATCGGCATAAAAGATTTGATAATAAACAATATGTACTTCTATGTAACGGAAGTCATCAAAACTCAGGGACCATCAAAGGTACTGCTCGGGCTCGGGCTCGGGCTCGGGCTAATGACCTTTATTAAATGCGCCTGCTATTTTGGAAGCGCTGCGGTAATGATTCCAATGCGTACCGGCATACTGCGCGACATACGGGTACAGATGTATGACAAAATCATGAGCCTGCACCTCGGATTCTTTTCGGAAGAGCGCAAGGGCGACATAGTTGCCAGAATGAGCGGTGACGTGGGCGAGGTAGAGTCCTGCATCACTAACTCTTTGGACATGCTGGTGAAGAATCCCATACTGATAACCTTCTATTTCGGAGCCCTGATTTTCCTGAGCTGGCAGATGACCTTGTTCACCATACTCGTCGCTCCCCTAATAGTATTGATAATGAGCATGATTGCGAAAAGATTGAAAAAACAGTCTTTAGAGGCACAGGGATTCTGGAGCGATATAATGTCACAACTCGACGAAACCCTTGGAGGACTGCGCATAATCAAGGCATTCATTGCAGAGGGGAAAATGAGCAGACGCTTTGCAGGAACAAACGAAAACTACCGTAACGCGCGCAACCGCGTCAGCTACCGTCAGGCTCTCGCCCATCCTGTCAGCGAATTTCTCGGCACCTGTATGATTATGCTCGTGCTCTGGTACGGAGGAAGCCTGATTCTGAGGGACAATGCCCCTTTCGACGCGCCTACCTTCATTTTCTACATGGTGATACTCTACAGTGTGATACAGCCTCTGAAAGATTTTTCGAAGGCGGCTTACGACATACCCAAGGGGCTCGCTTCAATGGAGCGCATAGATAAAATCCTGCTCGCCGAAAATGAAATAAAGGAAAAAGAGGGGGCTAAAGTCATAAAGAGTTTTGAACACGAAATAGAGTACAAGGGCGTATCTTTCCGCTATCCCGACGGAATGCGGGAAGTTCTCGAAGACATAAACATAAAAATAGGAAAAGGCAAGACCATCGCCATTGTGGGGCAGTCAGGCTCGGGAAAATCAACCCTTGTGGACCTTCTTCCGCGCTACTATGACATAGTATCGGGCTCGATAAGCGTGGACGGAATAGATATACGCGACCTCAGGATTCATAACCTGCGCAGCCTTATAGGGAATGTCAATCAGGAGGCGATACTATTCAACGACACTATCTTCAACAATATAGCCTTCGGCGTGGAGAATACCACAAAGGAAGAGGTCATAGCTGCGGCAAAGATTGCAAACGCCCACGATTTCATAATGGAAAAGGAAAAAGGCTATGACGAATTCATAGGAGACCGCGGCTGCAAGCTCTCGGGCGGTCAGAGGCAGCGGATAAGCATAGCCCGCGCCATACTCAAGAATCCTCCGATACTGATACTCGACGAGGCTACTTCCGCACTCGACACCGAGTCGGAGAAACTTGTTCAGGAAGCACTCGACAGGCTCACAAGCGAACGCACGACTATAGCAATTGCCCACCGTCTGAGTACAATACGCAATGCCGATGAAATCTGCGTGATGCACGAGGGTCGCATAGTCGAGCGGGGCAGGCACGAGGAACTGCTCGCACTTAACGGCTATTACAGAAAACTTAACGATATGCAGGCACTTTAATTATGAAAAATCTGATAGGGAAAATAATCTTCGTCTTGTACATTACAGCAATAGGCGTTCTCTGCTTTGCCAAATTCCCCGGCGGTGTCGAACTGCCAAAGAGTCTTCTCGGTATTCCCCTGGATAAATGGGCACATTTCCTGATGTTTCTTCCTTTCTGCTTATTCCTGTACTGGGCATTCGACTGGAAAGTAAGAAGAGGCTGGCGCAAATCCGCTCTCGCAATAGGTTTTTTCTTTATAGGGGCAGGCATAGCATATTCCACCGAAATTATACAAGGGCTCATACCCTACCGCGACAGGGATCCCGGAGACCTTATTGCAGACAGCATAGGGCTTGCGATAGGAGCCATTCTCGTACTGATTTTTGAAATTTCAAGAGACAAATGAAAAAATATCTGCTAACACTGATTATGGGCGCAGTGCTTCTCGGCGAAGTAAGCGCCACGGCACAATTACAGACACTGAAAGAAGTAAGTGACTCGCTCGGTGTCCTCCTAAGAGAGCGCACGGGAGTGAAAGGCAGCGTTTCCATCACAAGAATAGACGAAAACAAAAAGTCCATTTCCGTGGTTTTCTCAAAGACCTTGAAAGACTGGTCCTGGAATAAAGAAAAGCACAAATGGCTGGAAAAAGAGCTCGCATCTCTTCTTCCCCAAAAATATAAGGGCAGGAAAATAAAATCCATCATCACTGACGGAGCGAATCTGAAGTCCCTTTACGACTATCCCGTAAGGAAAAAATATAAGGATACGAGAAAAAGTTTCGTGCGGGAAGTGGGCGGTCCCGAGTTTGACAGAGGTCTTTCGGGACGCATTATTTCTCTGTGGCAGAGCCACGGACTATATTACAACGAAGCCCAGGACCGCTGGCGCTTCCAGCGTGCCCCGGTTTTCACTACAGTGGAGGATCTGTACACCCAGAGTTACGTACAGGAATTCCTCGCCCCCATGTTACGCAACGCAGGAGCATATCTCGTGGGTCCGCGGGAAATGAGTTATCAGCTGAATGAGATAATAGTCGATAACGACCCTTCTTTCTCACGCGACTCCGCCCCGGAAAACATACGTCTTTCCGGCACTTATTCGGAAGAGGGAGCCTGGAGTAAATACGAAACGGAGGGTTTCGCGGACTCGCTTATATGCTACCGTCCGGGGGAAAACCCTTTCAAAATGGGAACTTCACGCTTTACGAACTGCGTCAAGGAAGAGGCGGACGCAAGGGCAATATGGGCTTTCCGCGTACCGGAATCAGGGGAATATCCCGTCTATGTAGCATATAACAGCGATGAGAACAGCACCAAATCGGCGCATTATACAGTGAATGCCGCTGACGGACAGACCGCCTTTATTGTAGACCAGAGCATGAACGGAAGCAGCTGGACCTATCTCGGCACTTTTCCCTTCTCCGAAGGCATATCCTATAGCGTAAGTCTGGACAACGGCACTCCGAAGGGACATAAATATGAAGCTAAGAGCATAGTGAGCGCGGATGCGGTGCGAATAGGTGCAGGCGTAGGAAAAATAATACGCGGTCCAAAGGACAGCCCTCGCGAGAGCTGGAGCACTTCAGGAGCGCCTGCCTACGTGGAGGCGGCAATATACAATATGCTCTGGAACGGGTGTGACAGCACTTTCTTCGACGACTGGGATGACGAATACACCAAAGATTACGCAAGCCGTGGCAAATGGACAAGGACAAGGGATATTCCCGTCGATCTTTCCTTTGCTTTCCACACGGACGCCGGCACAACTCCCGGAGATGAAATAATAGGCACCCTCGCCATATACACATACAAGGAAGAGGAAGGAATTGTCAATTATAAAGACGGGAACAGCCGAATCCAGGGACGCCATCTTGCGGAACTGGTACAGGACGAAATATGCAGGACCATAGAAAGCGAATTCGAGCCGGAGTGGAAGCGTCGTTTCCTCTGGGACCGTTCTTACAGCGAATCCCGCACCACCGGAGTACCGGGGATGCTTCTTGAGCTACTTTCGCACCAGAACTTTGCGGATATGCGTTACGGACTGGATCCTGTTTTCCGCTTCAAGGTATCACGCGCAATCTATAAAGGAATTTTACGCTTTCTCAGCGAATACTACAACACAGCGTACGTAGTGCAGCCACTTCCCGCAAATTCATTTTCCGTAGCTTTGGACGGAGAAGATGCGCTTCTTCGCTGGAAGGCAACAGAAGACCCTTATGAGCCTTCAGCCGAAGCTAAGGATTTCCTTGTTCAAGTCAGAAAAGGGGATGGGCTTTGGGGCAAAATGGAAGTTCTCAAGGCAAATAAAGACGGAGAGTGGTATAGCGCGCGCATGCCTATAGAGGAACGCGGGGTTCTGTACTCATATAAATTGAGCTGCCGCAACAGGGGCGGACTAAGTTTCCCGACGGAAGTGCTCTGTGCCGGGCTTCCCGAGTCATCCGATGCACGCGAAGTCCTCGTTGTGAACAATTTCACAAGGCTTGGAGTTCCCGTATGGTACGACAACGGAGAAAATGCCGGCTTCGAGTCCGCAAAAGAGTCGGGAGTGGGATATGGGGCAGAGGGTTTGTTCATAGGCAGCCAGTATGATTTCACAAGGGCGAACAAATGGATCAGCGATGACGAACCGGGCTGGGGGGCTTCCTATTTGAATATGGTCGGAAAGCCTATAGCTGGCAACACTTTCGACTATGTAAGTCTGCATGCAAAGGCAATACTGGAGCTGGGCTACAAGCTGAGTTCGGCTTCAAGCGAAGCGTTTGCAAACGGAGCGGAAGGCGAAAAAAAGTTTTTCGCCATAGATGTGCTCTGCGGAAAGCAAACTGCCACGCCTGTAGGCCGCGCTGCGCTTCCTGCGCGTCACTATCTGCTTCCGGAAGCCTTGAAAGACGAGATAAGAAACAGCACATTACGCGGAAGCAATATAATAATTTCCGGCTCGTACATTGCTTCCGAATTCGTCAAAGGAGTATATGACGACGGCTTCGCAGACAATTCTTTCGCCCGCAACGACAGTACTTACCGCTCGGAAGGCATAAGTTTCTGCAATGAAGTATTGGGCTACGGCATGGGCTCCCTCCACCCTTGCGGGAGTAATGAACTTATACTCGCAAGCGAAGAAAACGCCTGGGGAAGGGCTTACAAGAGTTCGTATAACGACAAATTCAGCGGAAAGATGTACAGAGTCGAGCAGGTAAATGGTATAAATCCGTCAAAACAAGTTCTGAAAAGCCGTGTGGCGGCACGCTACGACTCAGGGCTCAGCGCGGGCTTATGGTGTGAAATGGACGGTTATAAGACCGCTTGTTACGGCTTTCCTATAGAGACTCTCGACAGCATGGATGCCATCAAAACCGTCTTGGGCGAAAGCCTTTGTTTTTTCAGCAAGGAGTAGGAGATGTTAAGCAAAGCGCAAAAAGGATATATCATAGTTCTCACACCTTTCTTTCTCGGCTTCGTTTTCGGACTGCTCGTGGGCTCCTGCGGAAAGGAAAATAAAGATACTATTCCGAGAGAGGAAAATGCCCCTGTCGAAGAAGTGACTTTTGAGGGAGCGGCTGAAGGATTATCGGAAACCGTGGCGGACGATATTTCCGACAATGACTCCAAACCGGCACGTGAAATCATATACAACCGCAAAAGGCTGAAATACCGCAAGCTTTTTGCGGACGCTAATGACAAGCACCTTGAGGTGGCAGTAAAAATAGGGCGCAGCTCCCCTCACAAGACCCGCAACAACTTCTCCCCCGGGCCGGATCTGGTGGAAGTAAAAGACTGCAATTGGTACGTGGTGGATAATCTACGCTATTCGGTGCCCTACCTCACAAGAGGGGCAAAGCGTGGGCTCGACATGATAGGAAAGGCTTTCTGCGATTCTTTGAAAAGCAAAAAACTCTTGGATTACAAATTAGTGGTGTCTTCGGTTCTGCGCACGGAAGAGGATGTGAAAAGACTGCGTCGCAGCGGTAATCCCAATGCGAGCGAAAACTCCGCACACTGCTATGGAACGACTTTCGACATCACCTACACAAGGTACTTCCGGGAAAACGAGACCGATGAGTTCATGCAGCCTTTCGAGCTGACAAAAGTGCTTGGAGAAGTTCTTCTGGACCAGAAGAACGCAGGTAACTGTCTGGTTAAATATGAATATAAAGAGCATTGCTTTCATATTACCAGCACACTCGTAAGATAAACTGATTTTCAGGCAAAAGTCATCGCAGCAAGCGAGAGTGCCGGACTTTCCTTTCTTGTAGAATAAACTAATTTTCAGGCAAAGTCCGGCATTCAGTTCAATGATTAAATAAAAGTCTGTCGCAACATTGCTTTGTCTCCTCCCTATGGTTTCGTATAAATATCCTGATTGTTTTTGACGAGAGGTCCTCGAGCAGATGCTTGTGTGCCAAAGCATCGAAGGGGGTGGAAAAGGAACGTAGATACAAAAGGCTTTTTCCGCTTAAGGAAAATTCAAGGATGTTTTTATCGATTTCGGCAGAGAAACCTATGCTTATTCCCGCCTTGCCATTCTCCGTTATATATACCCAATACATCCTCTTCATTCTTCTTTTCGTTAATTATGGTGCAAAATTAAAAAAGAAGCTTATGAAAGATGTATCATATCCTTAAAAAAGTGTTTCATATTCGGAAACACGCGTAAGGCAAAGAAATACAGTTATTTTCCCAACTTCTTTTCGCCGGCGATGACCTTATACTCCGAGGGCGACATGCCGAAGCAGGTTCGGAAGCAGCGGTTGAAGGTGGGACGTGAATTGAAACCGGACAGGTATTCCACCTCGTTGATGTTCAGTTCGGGATTGTCGGTCAGCAGGGAGGCTGCACGGCGCAAGCGGTGGTTGTTGATAAACTCATTGACCGTGGCTCCGTCTGCATATTTGCGCACGGCGTCGGCGAGGTAAACGGAGTTCGTGCCTATTCTTTCTGCCAAAATATCACGGTTCAAGCCCACATCTTTGTATAGCTCTTCGGTCTGCATCATTTCGCACAATTGGCGGTAGAGCCTGCCTTCGCGGTCGAGCTGTTCTTCGGGTACAGCTCTTACCGAATCCTCCGCCTCGTCCTGCACACGCCGGTATTGAAGAATGGAATCGTACAAAGCCCTGTTCTTACGGCGCAAGTTGCGCGTATATATGACGTATAGGACAAGAGCAAGCAAGAGCAAAATCACGATAATGAGAGAGAGGTAAAAACGAGTGGTGATTACCTCGTTACGTAGCGTGAGCTTGTCTAACTCGAAAACTGTATGCAGCTCGTCAAGCTGCTTGGCAAGTTCCGTGGTACGCAGCCTGTCCTTGTGGGGCAGTATCTCATGGTAGAGTTCGGCAGCCTCTTTATACCGCCCGGCTTTCAGCAAAAATTCCGCCTGCTGGGTCTGCACGGTGAGCAGACTCACGGAGTCGCCGGAGGCAGCGATGATTTCAATGTTCTTGCGATTGCAGGCTATCGCTCCGGCATACTGTCTTGTCGCCGCATAGTAACGTGCTTGCACTTGCAGGAGCTTGAATTGTGCGACAGCCTTGCGTCCCTCGGCATATATCTCTGCTTGTTTGAGCAGTTCATGTGCCTTTGAATAATCTGCCGTCTCTATCTCGGCAACGGCGGCAGCCAGTGCGCAGTAGAGATAACGCCCGTTCAGCGGCGGGTTATAGCCCTTTCGGAGTGCCTCTTCCCTATATTTGTCGAGAACGGATCTCCATTTCGCGGCTGTTTCCCGCAGTCTTTCGTACTCGCCCAAGCCGTCGAGGGTTTCACCCAAAGCATTGTAGGCGGAGAGCAGCTGCGTGATGTCTTCTTCCTTAGACAGATAGACTATACTTTCCGTCAAGGACTTTTCCGCCTCACGAAAGCGTCCCATCGCTTGGTAGATGCTGCCTATATCGTATAAGGAGGCGCCCAGTCCGTAGTTGTTATTCGCAGAGTGGGCATCGTCATACATTTTCCTTGCTTCGAGCAGGGCGGTCTGCAGTTTTTCCTCGTAAATATATCTCTCCACCAAGACACTCCACGCATTGTAGTAATACTCCCAGGTCTTGTTTTTCTTCATAGACTTGAGCGATTCCGGCAGATAGAAGAGGATGCTGTCTGCTTTGTCGTAGTTGTAGTAGCAATACAGCTGCATGACACGCGCCTTTCCTTCGGCTTCCGCATCCTTTTGTTTCAGAGCTTCCGCAAGAAATTCCCGGATGCAGCGCAATTCATACTGCATATCGTCTTGGGAAGCCGCCAAGCGGCAAAGCTTGCTGTGCGCCTGCAAAAGCTCTTTCCCCTCAAGGCTTTTCAGCTCACGGCGTATGGAGTCGGCGGGACTGTCCGCACATACGCTCGCGTCCGAAAGCATAAGAATAAACAAAACGTATGCGATTCTTTTCATCAGTATATCTATTTAATTTCTATAATCCGCGTCACAGGTTCAAGCAATTCTCCGGTTGAACCTACGCTTGTCGGCTCCTTGTCCGGTCTCCTAATAGAGCTGCCACCCTCTCGGGCGACGAAATGGCTCGGGGCGCCGTTTCGTCCGGATAGATGCGCACATGGGGGACTATTAT
>CAUUCY010000043.1:0-16235 GCA_963543835.1 uncultured Bacteroidales bacterium | reverse complement strand
TTCGAACCCGCGACCTCGACCTTGGCAAGGTCGCGCTCTACCAACTGAGCTATTTCCGCGTTAGGGAATGCAAATATACGACAAAATTATTTCTTCGCAAATATTTTCCCTTTATTTTTCAATCACACTTCCGCAAAACGACATTCAAGCGCCATTGCGCAAGCCTGTTTCAAATCAGACTTCTACGGAAGAGGCGAACTCCCTGAGGAAACGCATATCGTTTTCAAAATAGTGACGAAGGTCATTCACCTGCCACTTCAGCATTGCGATGCGCTCGACTCCCATTCCGAAAGCGAAACCGCTGTACTTTTTCGAGTCGATGCCGCTGGCTTCAAGCACGTTGGGGTCCACCATACCGGCTCCGAGTATCTCGAGCCAGCCAGTCCCCTTACATATATTGCAGCCTTTCCCGTGACAGATGTTGCAGCTAACGTCAACTTCCGTGGACGGTTCCGTGAACGGAAAATAAGAAGGGCGCATACGGATTTGGGTATCGGGGCCGAACATTTCCCGCGCAAAAAGAAGCAGAGCCTGCTTGAGGTCTGAGAAAGTCACGTTCTCATCGATATAAAGACCCTCAACCTGGTGGAAGATGCAGTGCGCACGGGCGCTTATCGCCTCGTTGCGGAACACTCTTCCCGGGCAGATCACACGTATGGGGAGAGGGAACTTCTCCATTGTGCGTACCTGCACCGAAGAGGTGTGGGTGCGCAGAAGAAGAGGATTAAGATGACCTGCAGACACAAAGAAAGTATCCTGCATGTCGCGTGCAGGGTGGTTGGGAGGGAAATTCAGAGCCTCGAAAACATGATAATCGTCCTCTATTTCGGGGCCTTCCGCAACATCATAGCCGAACTTGCGGAAAATATCCACTATCTGCTGGCGTGCGATTGAAACGGGGTGACGCGAGCCGAGCACCTGAAATTCTCCCGGCATAGTCATGTCCTCACCGGAAGATGAGGATGTTGAAGAGTCAGCCACACCAGCCTTGAGTTCTTCCAGAGTTGCGATAGCCTTTTGCTTGAGTTCATTGAGAGTCCTTCCGAACTCTTTCTTGCCCTCTTTGTCTATATTCCTGAACTCATCGAACAATTTCGTTATTTCGCCTTTCTTTCCGAGAAAGCGAACCCTGGCCTCTTCTATGTCTTTCTGTGTTTTACATTTGAGTTGGTTCAACTCCGCCAAGACAAGATCAATCTCTTCTTTCATTTCTTTGCGTTTTTAACAGAGCGCAAATATACTAATTTTTCCCGGCTTTTTCCGCAAGCTTCTTGTCCCGTGCTTTCTTTTCCTTTTTTGCGCCCGATTTGAGGTATTTTTTCCACTGTTCGTCGTTAAGGATTTTACGGAAAGCCTGATATGTAGCCTCGTTCCATTTGTCCTGCACGTCGTAGTAAAGCTCGTAGTTGGAGACTTTCCTGTCCTGAAGCGCCTTGCATTCGTCTTTTATGGCTGTATTGTTGTGGGTGAGTATGGAATCCACGTAGAACACCTGCCAGTCCTCGAGCTTGAGCAGGCGTTCATAACGCTCGACGGAGTTCTGAATAAACTCGAAGAACTTCTGTTCCTCCTCTTCAGGGGAGAGAGTCTTCTGGTTTTGCGCAAGCAGCGGGAATGCGAGAAAAATGCAAAAGGCGGAGTAAAGTAATCTTTTCATACGCTACAATCCTTTAAATGAAACTGCAACGCCGCCGCCCGGTGCCATATTGATATTGAGGGTATCGGCTTTCGTAACTATCCTGCGGCTTATTGTATATGCCTTAGGATTGTCAAAATAGTGCGCGTCAGGGGCGTCCGCATAAATGACTGCTTCATAACTGCGGCCTTCCGTGAGGAAATCGAGCAAGACATCGAAAGAGCGGGCATTCTCGTCCGTGACGCCTCCGAGGAACCATGTGTCCTTGCCTTTGCTGAAAGTCGCCGCAGAGCCGGAAAGCGTGCTTTGTTTAGGCTTTCTCGCAATTACGACATAGTGCTGAGGCTCGGCAAAAAGATAGCGGCTCTCTTCCCAATCGACGGCAACGTCCTTGATGAAACGGAAAGCGTCCATGTGGGGGGCATAGTGCTCGGGCAGGTCGGCTGCCATTTGGAGAGGGGAATAGAGAGTGACATAAAGGGCAAGCTGGTTGGCTATGGTAAGTTTCATGCGGCTCTTGTCCTTTGGATTGAGTTTGGACATTTCCGGCTCGAATATTCCCGGAGTATAATCCATAGGACCTCCCTGCAGACGAGTGAAAGGAAGTATGCAGGCATGTCCCGTATTGATGCTCGCGCGGTACTCCGTACCCATTGCGGACTCGTTCCCAATAAGATTGGGATAAGTGCGGCAGAGTCCCGTAGGGCGCACGGCTTCATGCGCATTCACCATTATATGATGCTCTGCGGCTTTCTTCAGGGCAAGCAGATAGTGGTCTACCATGAATTGACTGTAATGGGATTCTCCGTAAGGGATTATTCCTCCTACATAACCGCTTTTGACCGCATCGTTCCCGTACTTTTTCATCAATTTGTAGGCAGCGTCCATGTGCCTCTCGTAGTTGATTACGGAAGATGAGCTTTCGTGGTGCATTATTATTTTTATGCCCTTTCTGCGGGCATATTCGTTCAGAGCCTTTATGTCAAAGTCGGGATAAGGGGTTACGAAATCGAAGACATAGTCTTTCTTGTTGCCGTACCAGTCCTCCCAGCCCTCGTTCCAGCCCTCCACAAGCAGGGCGTCAAAGCCGTTTTCAGCGGCAAAATCTATGTATCTTCTGACGTTGGCATTGTTGGCCCCATGCTTTCCATGGGGTTTTGCCTTAGAGTAATCTGTCACTCCGAGCTGCACCGAAGGGTACTCGTTGGCATATGACCAGCGGCTTTTCCCCGTAATCATCTCCCACCATACGCCCATGTATTTTGTCGGGTGTATCCAGCTAACATCCTTGATTGCACAAGGCTCGTTGAGATTGAGTATCATTCGGCTGGAGAGCACCTTTCGGGCATCGTCCACCACCATGACTGTACGCCACGGGGTCTTGCAAGGAGTCTGCAGGCGTGCCTTGACGCCCTGTGCGTCGGGAGTGAGCCAGGTGCGGAAAGTCAAAGTCTTGGGATCGAGATCGAGATGAGTCGCAGGATAGTGGACAAGCGCGGCCTCGTGGATATTGATATACAGCCCGTCATCGGTTTTCATTTGCAGGGCTGTCTGTACTCCGTTACGGGAGAAGAAAGTCTGCGAAACATTGCCTATGCGCATTTTGTCGGAAAGACTTGCGATTTCGAGCAGGCGGCTCTGGGTGTAATTATATTCTTGAGTGTCATAGTCTCCCGGAAGCCACCATGCCGTATGGTTGGCGGTAAGGGCAAATTCCGTGAGCTCTTCCCTTATATTGAAATACTTCAAGCCCTTCTGCATGGGAAATTCGTAGCGGAAAGCAAGCCCCTCGTCAAAGAGCCTCATGCGCACTATCATAGTATCCCTGTCCTTGCGCACAAGAGTAAGCGCCATTTCGTTATAATGGTTGCGTATATGTGACTCTTCGCCAAGTACGGGGCTCCAGGTCTCATCGTGTGTACCCTCTGACACTTTTACTATGCGGAAGCCGTCTTTGAGGTCTTCAGTCTTGTAATTATCCGCTTTTTTGCCTTTCCACTCGTCATCGATTTCTTTCTTGTCTATGAGTTCGAAACCCAGGCGGCTCGGAAGAATTACAGGCTGCGTTTTTTCAGCACTCTTGCGATCGAGAGTGTACATTGGCACACCCTCTTTTGTAAGCCCTATACCCGCCACCAAAGAGCCGTCGGGACTGGAAAAATAATTGAGTTCCGAAAGGGGACATTTCTGCGAGGCTTTGTCGCAGCACCCGCTCACTGCAAGAGCAAGAAGAGCCGATAATGCAAGTCTGATTTTCATATATCTCTTTTTAATTTTGGCAAATATAAGTTTTTTCAGACAGCCTTACAAGCATTTAAGGCTGTCTAAAGAGCAGGGCTTGCAGAGATGCTGTATGTCCAGGGAGACTTGAGCTGAACGCTTACGCTCAGCTTGTCTGCACCGAGAGTGCGTGTGAAAACGAAAGTCTCATCCTCGTCGGAAACGACTTCAAACTCTCCGCCCTTTTCTCCGGAATGCAGGGCAGGGTTGTCATGGTAGAGCCTGTTCATCTGTTTGTAGAACCCGGTGTATTCGTTTTCCGTCCAATCGGGGCTGAGGTCCTTTTTGAAGAACTCGAATCTCTTGTCCCAACCGACTTCCTGACCGGTGTAGATAAGTGGCTGGCATTTAGGCAGAGTGTAGCACAGCACTGCCATTGCCTTCCAGGCATCACCCATACGCTCGAATTCCGTGCCCGCCCAGCTGTTCTCGTCGTGGTTGGAGGTGAAAGCGAGCATTGAAACGGATTTCGGGAATTCCGTCAAATATTTGTCTATGGCAGCCTCCAGTTCCTTTACACCTGCCTTGCCTTGGGCAATTTCATTCATCGTATGATGAAGATTCCATGCGTATGCGACCTCGAAGCCTCCGTCAAAATTGTGAAGTTCAGGCTTTTCCGCCTCTGCAAGAAGATAAATGTCGGGATTCATAGCCCTCAACTGGGGAAGTATGTTCTCCCAATAGTCGGTGGGTATGCTCCATGCGGCATCGCAACGATAGCCGTCCACTCCTTTCTTTATCCAGAATTTGAGAGCGTCGTCCATGGCTGCCCGCATCTCTTTTGACTCGTAGTTGAGTTTTGCTATGTCAGTCCAGTCATACTCGACTATGGTGTTGCCGAGAGAGTCCCGTACGTACCAATCATAGTTTTCGGGAGTGTTCCAGACAGCATCCGGGGAGCTATGGTTGCATACCATATCAAGCACGACTTTAAGCCCGAGCTTGTGCGCGGAGGCAAGGAATGCATCGAAATCTTCCATTGTGCCGAATTCGGGATTCACCGCCTTATAGTCTTTAGGAGCATAATAAGAGCCGAGTTCACCTTTGCGGCCCTCCACCCCTATAGGATGGATCGGCATGAGCCAAAGAATGTCGACACCGAGCTCCTTGAGGCGCGGAAGCTGGGCCCTTGCAGCCGCAAAAGTCCCCTCCGGGGTGTATTGGCGTATGTTCATTTCATATACTACGGCAGAGTTCTTATCGAACTCTTTTCTGCCGCAGGCGGAAGCAAGTATTGCTATTGCAAGCGCAAAAATCAGGAATCTGAGCTTTTTCATATCTTCATTGTTCTAATATTATCGTGGAATACGGACCAAGGGCTATTGAAGAGCCTTCAATGACGACTTTCCCATTTACCGCCAAAGGCTTTGACAGCTCATCGGAAAGTTCTGCCTTCACTTCTTTTCCGCTGAAATTGTGCATGACGAGCACTTTTTGCTCCGGAGTGCTCCTGTACCATGCAGCAATGGAAGGTAGCGGGGAGTTCTGGTTGTATTGGGCGTGCTCCTGCATGTCCCCGACAGCGAGTGCGGGAATAGCATTGCGCAAGATTGCGAATTTGCGGTAGACATTGAGCAGGGATTCTTTGTCCGCCTCTTGAGCCTCGACGGAAATATCGGCGGAGAGCATCTCCTTATCCACTTTTCCATTAAGTGCAGCATCTGCCACAGCTCCAGTTCTTGTCCATTTGACAGGTGTGCGCACCCATTCGTCCCCCCTTTCTTTTGTTCCATAGTAGCCAAGTTCCTCCCCCTGGTAGATGTAGGGACTGCCCTCCATGGTGAGGAGCACGGCTGCGGCAAGTTTCTCCTTTTCAAGTGATTTTCCAAGCGAAGAGCCTGCACGGTCTTCGTCATGGTTGGATAGTTTAGTGGCGGCTTTTGCTCCCTCTCTTACGGCTTTGTATGCCGTGTGATAGGAATTTATGTCTTTGTAAAAGTAACGCCCCACACCGTTATTCAGTGCCCATTGGAGGCGGAACCAGAAACTGAATTCAAAAAGAGACGGAAGTCCTGCGTAATAAGGGGCGGCTATATTTGCTTCCTCGAACACTTCCCCCACCATGTATATGTCGTCTTCGTGTCCCGAAGCCTTGTAAGAGGCATTGCAGTGGTCATAGAATTTCTTGAGAAAGATTGCATTTTCAGTACCGTTCATATTATGGTATATATGTTTTACCGCATCGAGACGGAAGCCGTCCACTCCCAGAGCTATCCATTTGTCCGCTGCCTTTGCGAGGGCTTTGAATGCTCCCGACTTTTCGGATTCGGCTGCCGCCCCGAAATTGAAGTCTGCGAAAGCGTCGGTACGGAAGTGCGAGTGGAAGAATTGCGCGCCAGGCAGGGAGATGTCCGCATTGTCGGAGTTGGAGAGAGGGAGAGGCACTCCCCACTCAAGTATGTTACTGCCGGACGGAGCACCGTATTTGGTCCCGTTGTCCCAGCTGGTGTTGCTTGTTCTGACAAGACAGCCCCAATCGGATTTGAATGCAAGACTTAGGGTATAGACTCCCGGGGTCTGTGAATAGAACTCCGTGCAGTTGCCTTCTCCCCACCATAGATATTTTCCGCTCGGCTTCGTGCCGGTATTTGATATGTCGCTCACTTTCTCCACCTTGAGGCTTGGAGGGGTGCTGTTCCAGTCGAGGGTGAATTTGAGATTTTCGCTGACGCCTGCGATACGGGCGGCACGCCATTCGGAAGCGTTGTAGCCTGCTGCGCCCTCGCTTGCGATTGTAGGTATTTTGCCTGCCGAAATGTCGCTTTTCGGGTTCTCCGAGAATATGTAGAAGTCTTTGTATTCAGGATTGCCTGCGCACGCCTGCTTGAACCATTCGCAGTCTGTGGCACTGTGGTTAAGGACAAAATCGAGGTAGACCTTAATCCCCCTGGCATGGGCGGCATCAAGAAAATCCTTGAAATCCTTTTCTGTCCCGAATTTCTCATTTACCCTCTCATAGTCTATAACGCCGTAACCGTGGTAGGCTTCTGAAGGGTGTATAGGAGAGAGCCAGATTGCGCTTGCTCCGAGTGCGTCTATATAGTCGAGGCGGTCTTTAAGACCCTTGAAGTCTCCGTATAAATCCCCGTCACCGTCCGCAAAAGAGTAGACAAGAAGCTGGTATGTTATGTCCGCACGTTTGACTCCGTCCCAGACGATTTCTTCCGCTTTGATGCCCTCTTCCCCGCTTTTTCCTGTAACTGGCTTATTGCAGGACAGGAGGGAAAGAAAGAGTGAGAGATATAAGAGTATATTCTTCATATCGTTATTTTTCATTGCAACCGGCAGTCCGATCAGGGGCTGCCGGTCAAAAATTATGACTTTGTAGGTTTATTTGATTGAACCTGTGCCGGCGTTGAAGTCGAAGCTGACCACCTGACCGGCTGTCAGAGCGATATTCTCAGGGTCGCCGCCTGTTCCGCGGTAGACGATTTTACCATCCTTGATGATAAATTCACGATGCCAGAAATCGCCCGGGTGGAGCTTGGAAACCGCTGCAGTACGGAGAGCTCCTGCCGCTACAGTCGTTGCCTTGGCAAGTTTCCCGTCAATTGTATAGTAGCTCTTTTCAAGGTCTGTCCAGCTGCCGTTTCCGAATGCCTCGCCGAGACCGAGTATCTTTGCAGGGCTTATTTCTACAATATTGTTCTTGAAATCAAGTTCTATCATATAAAGTCCGTTTTCTGCAACGACTGCGTTACCGTCGGTGTCATTGGTGAAGCCGTTGTTGGTAGTGAGCTTGCCGAATGCCTTACTCCAGTCATCCTTTACATTGATTGTGCTGAACTTGACGCCTTTGTCTTTTTCAAGGTATCTTACTGCCCAGAACACACCCGGCTCTGAGTGGGCAGGGAGGAATTCCACTATACCTTCGCTTGCCCAAGTCCAGTTACCGAAAGCCTCGCCTGTCATATAGCAGGCTGTAGGCAGGGTGGATTCCTTTGTGAGGGTTACGGTATGCGTGTAAGACTTTGAAATGTCTCCCGCCTCAAGTTTGAAGCTGAGGGTGATGTCGTAAAGACCCGCTTTCTCCACTTTGATATTATCCCCGCCCGGAGTGAGCTTGCCATCTTTAAGACCGAGATTGGTGTTGGCTTTTACTTTGCCTGCATCATCGAGGGTTATTTTCCATGCGCTGTTGTAGGCGAACTTAAATTCGCCGTTGGCAGACATGTCCGCATCCTTGACGGTGAAGGTGATGCCGCCGTTTTCCTCCTTAGCCTCCATTTCGGTGAAGCCCCAGCCGTTCATCGCACCGCGTACTCCCCAGGTGACAGGGGAGAGGATAATCTGGGCGTTTTTGAGGTCATTCGCCTTGTTCAGGTCGAGGACTACATGGTAGAGGGCTTTCTTTGAAACTTTCATCGCAGGAGCGGAATTGCCGGTGCTGAGAACGCCTTTCAGAGTAGAGCCCTTAGGATTGTCTCCATAGATTTCCTGGGTAAGGTCAGGGGTGAACTCTGCAAGTGTGGTGCTGTAGCGGGTCTGCTTGCCCGCCTCGTTAAGCACAAGGTAAAAATCCTTGTTTGCGTCGAGTACGAGATATTTCTCATACATACCTTCGCGTTTGGTATGCTCCGCAGCTTCATTCACGCCCGCTGCCATCATGGTCTTGGGACTGAGCTTGTCAAAGCCCGTAGCTTCGCCGGCAACGTAGAAACCGTCTTCGGTGATTTTCTCGAAGTCTATCGGCTTGTTCTTTTCTCCGCAAGAAGAGAAAGCTGCCAAAGAGAGTGCAAGGGCACTCATAAGAATTGTTAACTTTTTCATGATTTTTAAGTATTGATGTTGTTTTACATTTCAGGATAACCTTCATTCTGAGTCCATATCGCATTTCCGTTCTCGTCTCTTTTTGATTTCTCAAGTACGGAATAAGGAATAGGGAACCATTTGCGGTAAGCGTCTGTCGCGCTTACATACTCCACATAAGAAGGGTTGTTGAATTTGCCGAAGCGTATCAGGTCGCGCCTGCGTATATTTTCCCACGAAAATTCGCGTCCGCGCTCGTCGCAAATGGCATCGAGAGTAAGGGAAGATGCGTTTGCAAGAGCGGGATACGCCTTTATATAGTCAGCTTCCCCTTCGCCGTAGGCGAATGAACGCGCGCGCAGTTTCTTGAAATCCGCGCTTTCATAAGCCGAAGCGCCGCTGCCGCCCCGAAGTATTGCCTCTTCTTTCATCCAAAGCACATCTGCATAACGGAAAAGCACGAAGTCGTTTTCGCAATACTGATATTTTGCGTCTTTGTCTATTTCATATTTGTACAGACGGGCGCCGTCATTCCATGTGGCTTCCGTAAGGCTTTTTATTTCCTTACGTATGATGGACTGGTCCCCGTTCTCGTCTTTGAGAATAGCGCTTCCGTCCGCATTGTAGACAGGACCCACGAACCAGCCCCACTGATGCTCATTCAGGGTTCCCTTGTTCTCGTTGCCCGGACCGCGGACATCCGTCCCGTTGTAGCGCTCGAGGAAGCTCGGACGGGCACAGAAGCCGTTCCAAGGCTTCTCCACAAGGGTTTTTGCAAAGGCATACTGATGAGAATAATTGAGGGTTAGCATGTTCAGACGGAGTTTGTTTGACATGCTTCCGTTGTTACGTGAATCAAAGTCGCCGTTGCCGTTCTCCACGATTACGAATATATTTTCGCGGCTGCCGGAATTGTCTATGCGGAAATTGTTGAAATAATTGTCTTCAATGCTGTAACTTCCGGAGCTTATGACCTTGTCGCAGCAGCGTACCGCATTGGTGTAGAAATCCGCCGCTCTCTTGATGCTGACTCCGTCGATTTCCCCTATGTTTGAAGGAGTGCAGCCGAAAGATTCCGCGTTGAGGTAAAGGCGGGCGAGGAGGGTGTATGCAAAGCCCTGTGTCACTCTGCCATAGTTGCTTGCGCGGTTTGCGTCGTTCACAACGGGAAGATTGGGAGCGTTCTTCTCAAGATTGGCTACAAGTTTGGTCCATACAGTCTGAGGGTCCATGAGAGGCTCTGTCTTGTCCTCGAAAACTTCGAGATAAGGTATGCGTCCGAAGCAGTCGAAGAGCATATAATAGTAGTAGGAGCGGAGAATTTCAAGCTCGCCCACATACTGCTTGTACACAGACTCGGACATGGATTGTTTGTTGCCTTCAAGTGTGTTCAGGAGTTTATTGCACAGGACTGCTCCCGAAATGGTCGTGTCCCAGATATTCTTGAACGCAGTGGCAAGAGGCACCCAATTGTGGGTGTTGAGGTTGCGCCAATAACTGCCGTCGGACCAGTGTTCGCCCGGCATGCGTATAGGGCACACGCATTCGTCGGAAGTGAGGGAAGCCACTCCCCAATAGCCCCAATGGTCGTGCAGCCACTTTACGTCGGCATAAGCCTGACCTACGATAAGGACGACATTCTCCTCGCTTGTCATCATATCTTCGGTAGTAGGGTTTCCATAGTTCTTTTCTGCCAGCATACCGTCGCAAGAGGAGAACGCCGAAACTGCAAGGATGGCAGAAAGTATGAGTATAATTGTCTTTTTCATATACGAATCCTTTATTTGAAGCTGATATTAACTCCCAAGAGCACGGTCGCGACCTTAGGATAGAAATCGCAGTAGTCTATACCCGCATCCCATACGCCTGTTGTATTCACTTCAGGATCCTGACCGCTGTAGGCGCTTATAGTGAGCAGGTTCTGACCGGTCAGATAAAATCTTGCCGAACTGATGAACTTGTTTTCCTTGACAGGAAGATTGTAGCCCAAGGTGATGTTGTCGAGTTTGATGTACGAACCGCTTTCAAGGTAATAGTCCGAGAAATGGGATTTGTCGGAATATACGACCTGGGATGAAATCACGTCTTTGAGATAGACGTTCAAGGACTGGGATCTCTGAGGACCGTATGCCCAGCGGGAGAGGTTGAGTATTTTATTGCCTATGACTCCGCGGAAGAATGCTGTAAGATCCCAATTCCTGTATCGGAGGGTGTTGTTCCAGCCATAAGTGAAGAGAGGCTGGGCGCTTCCTATGACCTGACGGTAATTCTCCGTCGCCGCATCTCCTGATATATAGCCTCCGGCAGGGGTGCTGAACATCCATGTGCCGTCTGCCTTGAAGCCTGCGTGCTTGTAGCCGTAGAATGAACCAACAGGCTGTCCTTCGATGAGAATCTGGGTATTGGTGTTCATGATTCCGTTCTCCCCTACGCCTCCGGATGTGGTCTGCTTGTAGTTGAAGCCCTTTGAAGGGTCGGAAAGACGGGTGATGAAGTTCTTGTTGAAGGAAACGGTAGGTGTGGTGGTCCAGGAGAAACGCTCGTTTCTTACAGGAGTATAACTTATCGCAAGTTCCGCACCGTAGCTGTCCATCTGTCCCGCATTTGCAAGCAGGGTGTTGAACTGGTAAGGAGGAGTGGGAACTTCGTAGTCCCAGAGAAGGTCTTTGGTCTGACGGTAGTAGAGGTCGAGGCTTCCGCTCAGTCTGTTGTCGAGCAAGGCATAGTCAAGACCTAAGTTGTATTCGAATTTCTTTTCCCATCTGAGGTCCGGATTCACGTTCTGGCTGACTCCGTAGGTATATACATACCTGCCGTTGTACCAGAAAGTACCGCCGTTTGAGAGCATTGCCACAGAGCGGAGGTCCGAAGCGAGGTTGTTTCCCGTCACACCGAAGCCGGCGCGCAGTTTAAGGTCGTTTATCCACTTAAGCTCCTGCATAAATTCTTCGCCAGTGATGCGCCAGCCTGCGCTGACGGCAGGGAACCAGCCCCACTTGTTGTTCGCACCGAAGCGCGAAGAGCCCTCGCGGCGTATCGAAGCTGATAGGAGATATTTGTCCGCGTAGTTGTAATTTGCACGTGCAAAGAGTGCTGCAAGGGTGTTGGAATTGCGGTAAGAGCCCACATTAAGGAACTGCTTGGTCGCGTCTCCGTTGCCTATCTGGTAGTATTTCGCATCGTCGGTAGGGAAACCCTTGTTGGAGATATTGGACCCGTCATAGAAGAAATTCTGATAAGAGAAACCTCCGACGAAGGCTATATTGTGTCTGGCGATTTTACGGGTGTAGTCGGCAGTTATTTCAAAGAGTTTGTTGAAACTCTTGTCTGCGCTTCTGCCTGCCTTCCCCGAACCGGCCTCGTCTGTGTTGATTGCGTGATTGTACCAGTATTTGTAGTTGTCCCCCTCCTCAAGTGCGGCGAAAGCGCTGAGTTTGAGTCCCTGTACGGGCTTGATGTTCACAGTAGCCTTGACCGAACCGCGGAAGTAGTTGCCGTCCCCGTAGGATTCTTTCTGGTTCATATTCTCGACAGGGTTGGTCATTCCCGTACCCGACGGGGTAAAGTAACCGGTCTTGGTCTTGGAGTCAAATACAGGATATGTAGGGTTGAGTATGGCTGCCTGCTTGAAGTCTCCGCAGAAGTAATCGTTGCGGTAGTGCATGTAGGAAAGGTCGTACTGGAGTTCGAGCCAGTCGTCGAGAGCCTTTTGGGAAGCAGCTATCTTGGAGATGATTTCATTGCGGTTGGAGTTCTTCGCAATGCCTTGCGCATCTTTATAATTCAGGGATGCGCGATAGTTGAACTTGCTTGCAGACCCTACAATCGCAAGGTTATGGTTATGTGACAGAGCGGCAGGGCGAGAGAGTTCTTTCACCCAATCCGTATTGTATTCTTTACCTGTGCCGTCATCGAAGATAACGGGCTTAACCTTGCCTCCGGATAGAGTTTCGAGCTTGCGGAATTCCTCGGGGCTTGCCATACCGAGGCTTCCGTTGCGTACGGAAACTGAGGCATAGGCTGCATATTCTACATGTGTCTGGGCAAGTTCGCTGAAGTTTTCTCCTCTCTTGGTGGTGATTATAATGACGCCATTAGTGCCGCGTGTGCCGTAAATAGCTGCCGCAGAGCCGTCCTTGAGCACGTCCATAGATGCTATTTCATCGTTGGAAATATTGTCTATGTTGCTCACCGGGACACCGTCCACGATGAAGAGAGGCGAAGTGCCCGCACCCTTGTCAAGAGTGGAAAATCCGCGTATCTGGATATTGTAGCCTGTACTGGTCGGGTCGGAAGAGGTCTTGATGATATTAAGACCCGCAACTTTTCCCTGAAGAAGTCCCATAGGGTTAGTTTTGACACCTGCGTTGAAATCCTCGCTCTTGATTGAGGAAACAGAGCCCGTCACCTCTTTTTTCTTCTGGGAACCGTAGCCTATTACTACTGTCTCCTCGAGGAAAAGGGCGTCCTCCGAAAGAAAAATCTTTTCCGGGACTTCGGATGCCTTGAAGGACCTGGAGGCATAACCTATGCAGGAAATCTCCAGCTGCGCATCAGGACCTGAGACTTTAAGTTCAAATTTCCCGTCAAAATCGGTGGATACTCCGTTTGAAGTGCCGGTTTCAATGACAGTAGCGCCAATCATAGGACCCATTGAGTCCTCGACAATTCCTTTCACGACATAGCCCTGGGCAAAAGCCTGAAGCGCTGCCATAAGAGATAAAAGCGCGATACCAATTATTCTTTTCATAAATCTGTATTAGTTATTTTTGTTTTTAATCAGGATTACGGAAAAAGCTCCGAGAGCCATAAGCAGGGCCGCCACGAGGAACATATTCAACTGAACACCTCCCACAACTCTGAGTACAAGCCCTCCCAGCGCTGCCGCAACAATCTGAGGGAGGCATATTGCACAGTTGAAGAGTCCGAGATAAGTTCCTATATGGTCTTTCAAGGCGTTTGTCACGAAAGTGAAAGGCAGTGCAAGCATTGCAGCCCAGGCAAAGCCTATGAGAGAGAAACTTAGAAAGAGAAGGTAGCGGTCGTGGAAAAAGAACACGGACGCGAACCCGACAGTTCCGAGCACAAGACTGACGGAGTAGGCTGCACTCAGAGTCTTGAACTTGGGTATAACCACCGCCCATAACATTGCGGCTACTGCCTCCACCGCAAAAAGGACGCCTACCCAATTACCTGCCGCCTGATATTCGGCGGATTTGACATCTGTGCTGTTCCAGCAGCTGTATGCTATGGCTCCGTTGGTATAAGTCCACAAGAGTAGAAACGAAGCCCAGCAGAAAAATTGTACGAGGCTGACTGTCCAGAAGACCTTGGGAGCTTTCAAAAGCAGTTTTACGAAACCCTCACCCGAGTCTTCTTCTTTCATTCCGTGAAATTCGGCATATTCCTTAGGAGGCATTTCCTTTACAGTCAAAAAGGTGTAGAGCACACATGCCATGAGTATTGCGGCGCCGCAATAGAAACTCCAGATCACGGAGTCCGGGATCACACCTTCCGGGGCAGTATTGGCTATTCCTATCCATGTAAAGAATATGGGGAAAAGGTAGCCTGCGAAACTGCCGGCATTGCAAAGGAAGCTCTGGATCGAATAAGCCTTTGCTTTCTGCTCCTCACTGACCATATCGCCGACCATCATCTTGAAGGGCTGCATAGCCACATTTATTGAAGTATCGAGGAAAATCAGAGAGAAAAGCCCGAACCACATAGCTCCGTTAAGTCCGAGCATTATACGATTGCTGAAACTGATACTTCCCGCATTGGGGAGAAGCAACATCACAAGCACGGCGACAATCGAGCCGGCAAGCAGATAGGGTTTGCGGCGCCCGAGGCGATTCCATGTCCTGTCGGACCATTTCCCGATGAAAGGCTGCACGAGCATACCCATGAGGGGAGGAAGAATCCAAAAGAAACTCAACTGATGAGGGTCTGCGCCGAGCGTTGCGAAAATGCGGGATATGTTTGCACTCTGCAGGGCATACGCAATCTGAACACCGAAGAAACCGAAGTTGAGATTCCACATTTGCCTGAATGATAGATGCCTGACGTTCATTATATCGTTTTAGTATTAGCGGGCTGCAAAATTATCATATTACTTGAAAATGTGAAAGAGTTTCACGATGAAATGCCGTATTTTAGGGATGAACGGCGGAAAGAGGAGGACGAGTTATTGTAACGTTTTGGTAAATCCGCTCCTATTTCCTATTTTTGTTGCGTAGAATCATGAAGCGTACGCATTTGATAATACACGGTTTCGCCATTCTTCACGCGACCGCTACCTATGCCTGCCGCAGTTTCGGCATGGCAGACGAGCTTGTGCTGACGATGCTGACGATGATTATGGTCGTATTGTTATGCGTAGAGCGCTACAAAAGCGTATATTTCATAGCCATAGCCATAGTTTTGGGGAACATTACAGGCTATGCCCTGGGGGCTCTTTTCTCATGGGCCCTTAATCCGCTCACAGCGTCGGGACTTCTTAAAGACCCTCTTTCCACTTTCGTGACCACGGAGCTGATAGGCTGGTCTCTGGTATGGGTTTCAAAATATTTCACACCCGTAAAGGACAGGGCCAATTCGGGAAATCTTATATGGATAATACTCGCTGTCGCAATAATATATGCCGTGCGGGTTATGATTTCCTATATATTCAAGGGTAAGGAAGTGGTGGGAGCGCCGGGGGTGTTCTATTTTCTGTCAAGCTTCGCCGCGCTCGTGGTGATACTCTTCATTTATCTCATGGGCTATACAATATATGCCGGAAAGAAGAATACGGAGGAGAAGGGACGCGCCAATCTCGCGCAGTACAGGTACATGACTCTCAAAAAGCAGCTGAATCCTCATTTCCTGTTCAACAGCCTCAACATACTCGACTGTCTTGTAAATGAGGGGGAAAACGGGCAGGCAAGCGAGTATATCCGGAAACTCGCAGGGGTTTACCGTTATATGATACGCGAAGAAAGCGAGACAAAGACCCCTCTGCGCGAAGAACTGGCGTTCGTGGGGCAGTATATAGACCTTCTGAAAGTCCGCTTCGGAGATGCTCTCCAGGTGAAAACAGAGGTCGGGGAAGAGCTGATGACAAGACATATCCTGCCTTGCAGCATACAGTTGTTGATAGAGAATGCCACGAAACATAATGTGGTGAGCCGGACAAATCCTCTCAAAATAGAAATCAGGGGGAGCAATGATTCCATTGTCGTTGTCAACAACATACAGCCGAAATTAAGCAAAGCCGATTCCACGGGGCTTGGATTGAAATATATCACCAAGCAGTATGACAGCATAAGTGAAAGGGCTGTCAAAGTGGAATCCAATAAGAAATATTATAAAGTTACACTCCCTCTTTTATGAAAGTGCTGATTGTAGAGGACGAACTGATGGCAAGGCAGGCCCTCCTCAGGATACTTCGTCAGGAATACGATGATATGGAAATTATAGGCGAAGCCGGCTCGGTGGCGGAAGTTGTCGCTTTCCTGAAGTCCAATAGTCCCGATGTGATTTTTATGGATGTGGAGCTCGAAGACGGAAGCTGTTTTGAGATTTTCCGCCG
>CAUUCY010000042.1:0-16240 GCA_963543835.1 uncultured Bacteroidales bacterium | reverse complement strand
CCTTGCTCTGCTTTATATCAATATTTGTGTCCGCCATGCAGTCAATGATTATTTTTCCATTCCAATGTCCTAAATCTGTTATGCAACTCACTCAATCGTTCCATAATTTTATCGAAAGAAGGCGCTTCGGCATAAATGAATCCGATTTGCATTTGCTTATAGTCGTCTAGCAAAACATCTTCGATGCTTTCAGGAGGAGATACGATATTGCTCTTCATATAACAAGCAAATGTCCGATTTTCTTTAAGAATTTCGGACATTTTAGGATGATTTACGGCTTGATACCTCAATCCTGAGCTGAAATACATTAAGTCAGGTTATGATAATCCGCCAAGGACCTGTTCAAACCGCACCCGTCGTGGGACATCAACTTCAATACGTCAAAATGAAAAATTTTGATGAAAAAGCGAAAATTGTTGTTGTTTTACGATAAATTTATTATGTTTGCAGAAAGAAACACAATTTAATACACACATATACTATGTTAGCACAATGGTGGGCATCCTTAGATGCCGGAATGAAAGTCCTCTGGTGCATGACTCTCGCCGCTTCTTTCATTTTCATTATTCAGAGTATTATGACATTCATCGGTGCGGACTCCGATTCTCCCATCGATTCTGCCGACATTGACGCTACGGGTGTCGATGCCGATGCGGCGGGGGGGAATCTTGACGGGGACCTCGGCTCCAATCTTCTGACTTTCCGAAATCTTGTGAATTTCGTGATAGGTTTTGGATGGACAGTCATTCTGCTTCGTGAGAGCATAGCTTCCACCCCTCTCCTTGTTATTTGCGGAATAGTTGCCGGGGCTTTGCTCGTCTTTCTCGTAATGCTGCTTTTCAAGTGGCTGAGCGGCATGCAGCAGACCGGCACAATCAATCTTTATAAATCGGCTCTTAATTGCACGGGCAGCGTGTACCTGACTATCCCGGGCAGACGGCAGGGTGAGGGAAAGGTGCAGATAAGCATTAACGAGTCAATTCGTGAGTACACCGCCCAGACCGACGGCGAAACTCTCAAAACAGGTACTCTCATTAAAGTCGTAGAGGTGCTTGACCCGCATACCGTCCTTGTTGAAGAACAGACATCAATAATTATCTAATACAAATAAGTTATGAACTCACTTTATCTGATTATCATTGCCGTATTCGTGCTTTTTGTCACATTCTCGGCAATCCTGAAGCGCTACAAACGTTGCCCTTCCGACAGAATACTCGTAATCTACGGAAAGACAGGGAAAAACAAAAACGGAGGAGCATCTTCTGCCAAGTGCGTGCACGGAGGGGCTTCATTCATCTGGCCCGTGTTCCAGAGTTACGATTTCCTCGATTTGAAGCCTATTTCAATAGAGTGTAATCTTACCAATGCCCTTTCCAAACAGAATATACGCGTGGACGTGCCTTGCCGTTTCACCGTAGGTATTTCCACCGATCCTGACAGTATGACCAATGCAGCAGAGCGTCTTCTCGGACTCACTATAGAGGACATAAGGGGCATAGCGACGGATATTCTCTTCGGTCAGCTGCGTCTTGTCATCGCGACCATGGATATTGAGGAGATCAATGCCGACCGCGATAAATTCCTTGCGAATGTGAGCACCAACGTAGAGGCAGAACTTCGCAAAATAGGTCTTAAACTCATCAACGTGAACGTTACCGATATACGAGATGAGTCAGGATATATAGAGGCTCTTGGTAAGGAAGCTGCGGCAAAGGCAATCAACGATGCCAAGAAGAGCGTTGCCGAACAGAACCGTTTCGGTGAAATCGGTAAGGCAGAGGCCGACAGAGATAAGGATATACGTATAGCAGAGACTACAAGGGACACCCGTATCAAGACAGCGGAAGCAAATGCTCTTGCCGTCGAGGGTGAGAACAGTTCCAAAATCGCCATAGCAAATTCTGATGCCCAGCGTAGAGAAAAAGAGGCGGAGGCTGCACGTGTGGCTGTCGCTGCCGAGAAAGTACAGGCTGCAAAAGCCCTTCAGGAGGCTTATCAGTCAGAGCGTGACGCCGAGCTCGCACGTGCCGAGCGTGAAAAGGCTACCCAGCAGGCGAATGTGGTGGTTGCCGCAGAGATCGAGAAGCAGAAGCAGATTATAGCAGCGGAGGCTGAAGCCGAGAAACTCCGTCGTGAGGCGAAGGGAGAGGCTGATGCTATCTTCGCGAAAATGGATGCTCAGGCACGCGGTATTCAGGAAGTGCTTACAAAGCAGGCAGAGGGTTTCCAGCAGCTCGTAAATGCCGCAGGCGGAGATGCAAAAGATGCAATCACAATGCTTATTGCCGATAAACTCCCTGAATTGGTCAAGACCCAGGTTGAAGCCGTCAAGGGAATAAAGATAGACAAGGTTACTGTTTGGGAAAATGGCTCGGGAAAGGAGGGCAAGACCGCAACCTCCAATTTCATCTCGGGAATGATGAGTTCCGTACCACCTCTTGACGATCTTTTCAAAATGGCAGGTATAAGTCTCCCTAATTATCTCAAGGGAAAAGAAGCAGAAAATACCATGGAGGAAGCTCCGAAGGAGGTTAAATAATGTCAATTATAGTCAACATAGATGTAATGCTTGCCCGCAGGAAAATGTCCAGCGGGGAGCTTGCTGAAGCCGTTGGCATAACTGCATCCAACTTGTCCATTCTGAAGAACGGCAAGGCGAAGGGTATAAGGTTTTCCACCTTGGAGGCGCTTTGCAAGGCTCTTGACTGCCAACCGGGAGATCTCCTCGAATATCGTGAATAGTCTTTGGGGCAACAGCAAAATCCTGTATAGAAAAATAGCAAAAACTGGTAAGCGGACTCAAAAACGCCCTTTTTGCGGCAGAAAGGCAGGAGGGACAGACAGACGGACTCAAAAACAGGAATTTTGAGGAGAGACGGACACCAGTCTGAGTCAAGTTAAATCAGGAAATGACAGACCCAAGATTAACGATGAGGTCAACTCAAAAGTGAGTTGACCTCTTGTTTTTAGAGGGAGGGTATGGGATGCCCGGGGGCTTGTGCACCCTCGCACAAGGGCAGGGGGAAGGGCTCTCAAGATGAGAGTTATCGCGAAGCGGCATAGTATTGCCGGCCTCTACCATTCACGAGGCATAAGGCAAGCGCGTATTTGCAATATAACTGAGGAGCAAACCCATTCTATTCAGACTTCAACGCTCCCCAAAATTGCGAGTTGGCACGGTAATGTGGAGTGTAAAGCGACTCTAATTCAAGTACGGGTGCAGTAAATGTACCCTTTTGAGTAACATAGAACGTTTCTGTCACTATGGTTTTTTCCTCCGGGAAAGCCTCAAAGTAATACTCCGTACAATCGGACTTCACATTGCAGTAATAGTTCCAATATCTGTAGCCGGATTTCTGATCTACAGGCATAAGAGAGGCTTCGCGAGAGGAGCGCAGGCGTACATGACTGCGGTTTTCCTTACTCCACAAAATGTATTCGGCTATAATCTTTTCCCCTGCATCAAGAACTGTCCCCGCCGCGATTTCCTCCCTGCTTCCATTCTTTTCGCGGAAGAACTTTCTCTCCACGCTCATTTCATTGCCTGCAGATTTTATCTGCGAGAAAGCTTTAGTGTAGCCGGCACTCATTGCGAGTACTTTTGTGTCCAGGATTTCCCGGGAACCTGCCAGGACAGAGTTTACCACATCAATATATTCTGCGCTTACTTCCCAATTCTGGCTTTCTTTCTGCAACATCAGCCACAGACGTATTCCATCGGCGATTTCCGCATTGTGGCGACTCATTAAATCGCAGAGCACAGAGTGCGCGTAAGCTTCGCTTTCGAGCAGTCCGCGCCAAGGCATAACTGCATTCGGATAGTATTTTCCTCCGTCGCGGTGCTCCTGTGCATATTCCTCAAGGGAACGCACATCCGCCTTAATGGAATTGTTAAGTCTGGCGCTTGTAAGATAAGCGCTTACACCAAGGGCTTTTGCTAAATTCAAGCCATCTTCGCTTGCGCAAAGACGCTCCAAAGTGAGCACACGCCTTGCTTTTTCAAATATTCTGCCGTTCATTCCACGCTTTTTCCCAGGTGTAAGATATTTCCTGACGCCCACTTTGAAAGCCGAAAGATTCTTTTTGAAAATCTTAGCGTCTCCCACGACTTTCGGCTCAAAAGCCACTTCAGGATACATGGAGCGCAGGTGCAGATATTGGGCAAGCGATATGCTGCTGTACCACCTGCGGCTGTCATGGCCCGAAAGCTGCGAATCGTCAAGGAAGCGCACCGTACTTGCCAGCTCCGGAACTGCGAAACCGTGCTCGCGCAACTTGGCGAAGCGCTCGAGCACCACAGCGCTGATAATGCTTGACGACTCCATACCTTCGAACCACGCAAAACCACCGTCTGCGTTGCGGCAATCGAGTATTTTTTTAAGAAACGCGGCATCCGGGGCTGCCGCGGACGGCACGAGGGATGAGGCTATTGCTCTGATATAATATGCTTCGCTAAGACTCAGAACATCCCCTGCTTCAGGATTTTCCTTTTCAGCTATAGTCTCTTTTATCATATCCAAAAGCGAGATTTCCTTGAACACGGCTTTATTTCTGTCCGCATTTACAAATCTACCCGACAGTTCTTCAATGATTTTATCTCTGTCCGCTCCTCTCTTCAAAACTGCGGAATGTGCTTCGGTAAGGCTCTGCTCTGATTTTTTGACAGGAATATTTACAAAAATTCCGTCCGAATACTTCTTGTCGGAGCTTACGAACACCAACTTTACACCAAGGTTTTTTATCCCCTTTGGAAGAGCGATTGCGAACTCTGCCTTGCCTCCGCCTCCCGCAGGAATATTCAGACTGGAGGCCTGTTCTGAAAACGCTTCGGCATTTTTGTAATCCCGGGTGTTGAACAAGGAAAGTTGCAGATTCCCGCTTATAGGAACACTCTGCTCGCTTTCCACCGCAGCCTGAAGTATATAAGAGTCGTTCTCATAGAGATAACGCGGCTCTGCAATGGAAATCTTCACCGGAACACTAACGACAAACTGCTTCTCCGCACATTTGCTGCGCATCTGCCTGTCGTGTGCCAAAACTTTGACTATATATGTCGAAAGCTTTTCGGAAGTCTTGAAACCGAAATTTATCGTTCCGTCTTTGCCGGAATTAAGGAAAGGCAGGAAAGCAAGAGTGTTGCCGAAAGACTCCCGCACTTTCAAAGAGGAGTCCCCAAACAGACTGAAAGCGACAGCCTCTTCATATGCATTTGCGGCAGCGTTTTTGCTTAGTCCGCGTATCATTATCGGAATATCCTTTTCGCTGCCGAAATCCCCGGGACTGCTCATTACAATAACATATTCGGGCTCCGGCCTATATTGTGGAAGACTGCTCCATATATTCGGGGCTATTGTCTCCACGGACTTATCGAATACGGAAGCTACTGCCTCCACATCGGGGGAACTCTTCATAATTATGCGGCATTCTTCTCCGGGGGTTGTCTTGTCTTTGAATCTTGAGAATGCGAGAGGAAACTCAAAATCTTTCTTTTCGCGATGGAAGACTGTGCTGTACATAGCTGCATTGCCGTTTTTAAAGAAAAACACCTGTGCGCGTACGGCATCCGGGTAAGAGTCCATATAGCTGAATGAAATATCTTTCAGCGAGCCTTCTTCACCGCGTATGCCCTTGAGTTCGACAACTTGTGTGTCGAGCACCCTGCCTTTAGTGCCGAACAGGGTGGCAACAGCATAGATTGCCCCTTTTGCACTTCCTATACGCAGTTTTATGTCTCTCTCCCCATTCTTTCTATATATGATATAATCCACAGGAGCATCGAGCACTTTGTCCGATTCCGAAACCGATATTATCCTGACGTACGCTCTCCTGCTCTCGTATTTTTCGCTCTTTACGGCACTTGCCTTCATGGAATAGCAGCCGGAAGCAGGCAGACTGATCTCAAACTCTTTTTCCGACTGTATCAAGCCCTTGGTGACAGGAATGCCTTTCTCGTCAAGCAGTTCATATTCAAAAGGAATATTTGCCTTTTCGCTTCCAGGGATACTCAGTTTGACTTGCAAAGTCTTTCCACAGACTATATCTGTCCCACGCGCTTTCCTGTCTGTTTGGGCAAATTCGGTGTCAGCCTTATTCAGTATTATGATTACAGGGTACAGCGTCTCTGTGATAAATCTTGTCGTATGGGCGGACCGGGTCTCTCCCGTAGCGTCCACTACTTTTAGCTCTATATTCAGCCTGTTGTCCAGCCCGTATTCTTCCCTTTCCTCTTTTGTCAGCACCGACTCGAAAAAGCCGCCGCTGCGCAGAGTGACTTTCTTGTCGTATCTTCCGTTGAAGCTTATGGAAACGTCGGCATTTGAAAGAGTATGCCCCGAATAGCTGCTTACTTTTCCCTTTATTTTGAGGGAATCCTTTTCAAAGTGTAAAGTGCTGTCTTCATCTATACTTATATCGAAAGTCGGCAGCACAAACTCATCTACGGTAAAGGATTCTGCGGCTATAGCTTTGCCGCCGATTGAGATTTCTATGCCGAATATTCCGTTCCTCTTGTCTTTGGGCAATTCAAATTCCCCTGCGACAGAGCCGAAGTCATTGGTGATGAGCTTTATTGTTTTAAGAGTATTGTCCTCCGAATCGTTCAGCCTTGCCTCGCATTCCACAGCTTCCTTGAGCACTGAAATTCCCTTAGAAGGATATTTTTCATATAGGACAGCCTTGAATTTCACCATATCTCCCGGATTGTAGGCGCCTCTGTCTTTATAAATATTTCCGTAAATCCTATTGCTTTCATTTTCCCTTCCAAAGCCACCGTGAGTGAAGAAAATCTCGTTGCTGACGCGTTTGGTTCCGTTCTCTTCGAGAGAACAGATTATGGAGCAATAATTTCTTCCCTTGAAAAATTCTTTTGGAAGCAGGGTGAAATTCCCGTCGGAAACAACCGTCGTTTTCTTCAGGATTTCGCCTTTTTCGAGAAGAGAAATTGTATATTCTCCGAGGGCTTTTCCCGTTTTATAGTCCGTTGCATATACCGCATATCCGTCGCTTTGATTGCGCAATGCAAGAGAGATTGTTTTCTTTGTAAAATAAGTCTGTTGTTCTTCAAGCCCGGGAGCTTTGCTCACTATTGAGTATTCGCCGTCGTCAAGCTCAGGGAGTTTGAATGAAAGCGTGTCTGGAACATAGAAACTGCCTCCCTCGCAGGATATGTCCTTTATCCAAAGGGGCTTCCCTCTGTTTTCGACTCTCGCAAGGCATTTCAGGCTGATGGAACTCAGATTTGTAAGAATAACTTTGACTTCTCCTTCCTCTACCGCAACTTCTCCTGACTTTCTTTCCAAATCCTCCCGTATATCGCTTATAAGTGTATAATCCGAGGCTATTTTCCCGTCTATCCCTCTGTTGAATTTCTTGCGTCCTTTTTCAAATTCCTTCAGTTTTTCATAAAATGCCCTGAATTTGGGCTCATTGGCTTTTGTGCGTTTGATTGAATAAAATTCCGAGCTAAGCAGTTCCCCCTCAGGATATAGTGCCATTGCCGTGCCCTCGTATTTCTTTGCGAGTACCCTCATCGCTTCCAAGCACTCGCTTTCAGGACGCAAGTCGCCGGCCTTCTCAAATTCCAAATATGCCGACGCAGGATAACGCTCCCCTATATATTCTGCAAGGGCGTTGTAATCATTGATTTCCCAAAGGCAATACTCATAGTCATTGCTTATGGTTTCGCTTATTACCCCGTCAAGAGCGCCTACCGATGAGTAAAAATATGTGTTTTTCTTATTTTTAAGCCTTTCAGCGTTCTCTTTTATGATTTTTTGCAGACTGCTCCGAATCTCGCCTATGGTTTTTGAGTAATCGTTCTGCGCGAACAAGAAGGACACTATAGGCTCGTCAAACTTTTCCACCTCCCGCCTTTGTTCTTGCTGCAGACTTTCGCGCAGCTTCCAATTTCCTGAGATTTTTATGCTGTAAATATTATTCAGAGCCTCATAAAAGTCCGCTGAGAGCTGCTCTTTTACCGCTTTCTCCTTTATTTTTTCAAGAATTCTGACGGAGGTCTCCGGCAGGTCCTGCATTTTTGATTCTTCGTATTTATCCCACAACTTCCCCAGTTCTTTCTTATTTGCATTCTTTTCTTTTGCCGTCAGAGACAAAGACAGGGCGATAAAAAATATTGAGACAAATCTTTTCATACCGTAAAATTTATAACTGTACGAGCAAATTTACTCAAAATGGCTTAATATTTCCCTGTTTTCAGAATTTTATTCCGGCAGACCATTCTATGCAATAGGAACGGTCCCAATAGTGTGCACGTACGTCAAGTCCCAGAAATGTTCCTTTGAGGGAGTTGAGATTGTATCTTATCCCTGCTTTTTCAAATATAGGACTCACGTCTTCCGCTATGCCGAGTTTCTTGAATATATATGTGGTGATTCTTACTGAGAAGTTTCCGTAATAAAGACTTTGTGCAGTGAAGATTCCGGATACTATGTCGGAATATCCGCGAGGGTCTTCTCTGCCTTCAATTGAAATATCATATCTGCGGTAATCTCCCGGAGCATACATTATTTCAGTACCTATACTTGTTGAAAGTACAGGACTGTATCTCCATTCTCCCTCGATAGTCCCTATGAATCTTGGGTGAACCGGTGCCGGGTCTTCAGGGAATGCAAGACCTTTCTTCTCGTCGGCATTGTTTGCGCGTAGTTCCACATCGCAACTGTGAACCCCTGCCGCGAAATAAGCATTTAATGACAATTTTTTGTATTTCGGCGGCTGAGGCTTTTGCGTTTTTGCCTGACTTGTCTGCAACGGAGTATATCTTATGCCGGCAACTGCTGAATATTTATTAACTCCCCAATTCGGAACTTTAGTCATTCCGTTGGAGTGGTGGGACAGACGCAGCGTTGCCACGAAAGCCCAGTTTTGGGATATATGAAATCGGGTTTTCAGACCTAAGCCGAGCAGAGCCTCTATATTGGATCCTATATAAAGATTGTCGGGATTCCCCACGTGCTCCCATTTGATGGGAGTATATGCCGCACCGAGTTCCAGAAGCGGTCCTATGGAGAATTTTTCAAATTTGGATAGATTGAAGAAAACCGAGCCGTAGAGGTCGGTAAAATTCCCCAATCTCCCGTTAGGGCGATATTCCATCTTTCCTTTGAAACTCTGTGAAATGCTTATACCGAATTCGGGGTAATTGAGGGCGGAAGCGAAATAGCCGTTTTCAGGTCGGAAGAAAACACCCGCTCCTACACTTGGAAAGTATGCAGGGCCATTTGAAATTACATTTTCGTAGAGTCCTTTACCGTCGAAGTAGGCTCCCGTCTCTGCAAAGATTTCGTATGAGCGTTTCTGCGCGTGTCCTATCGAACAGATTAAGACAAGACATAAAAGCGCTGTTTTTAATCTTATCATATTTTAGTTTAAGTAAAAAAAGCCGATCATACTGACCGGCTTTGTAGTGGGAGCTGAGGGAGTCGAACCCCCGACCCTCTGCTTGTAAGGCAGACGCTCTGAACCAACTGAGCTAAGCTCCCGAGCTTTAAAGATCTGCCGTTCGCTCTCCGAACGGGATTGCAAAGGTAGCGCAAAATTTTAATTCTGCAAACTTTTTTAATAAATATTTGCAGGTTTTTACAAAAAACCAATTTCTGCTTTGGGAGGGTGCTGTCAATGGGATGCAGATACATATTTACCCCGGCTGCGCGGACAGGACAAAGTATAGCCGCGGGATGGTGAGATGCCGGCTCTGACCGCAACGGCAGAAATATTCTCTTTTACGGGCTCTATGCTATCATTGATTGAATTTGTCGGGAATTTCCGACAGTACGAAGGTGCTGCCGCCAATGTAGATCAGGTTGTCGGGGGTGGAGAGCTCCTGTGCGCGGGAAAGAGCCTCGGAAACGCTTTCCACGACTTCATGAGTGGGGATTCGCTCCGCCCGACCCTGTCCGTAAACACTGTCCAGCGCCTGCGAAAATTTCTTGTCAAGCGTTTCTGCAGGCAGGGCGCGGGGGGTGTCAGGCGTGCAGAATATATAATGCACGCCATTTTTTGCCACGTTAAGCCCCATCCCGGGCATAAGCGGAATAATTCCCGAAATATCCTTGTCTGCCATCACTCCGAATACTATGACAAGAGGACGCTTCTCTCTGCAAAGGCGGGCGAAATTGTTTGCGAGCGCGGGCGGGTTATGCCCGATGTCGCAGATTATTTCGGGTCGCAAGCTTAGCCTCTCCCATCTCCCGTGCAGGCCGGTAAGAGCCGCTGCACGCTTCAATGCCGCTGCGATTTGCGGTGAAGAGCAGTCAATCCCGAGCAGATTCAGCGCGCAGCAAGCGGTGCGCAAATTTTCGTCCTGACAAGGTCCGCCAAGGTCAAGCTCCGAAGCATCTGGCAGGGGAACATCGTTGGCAAAGTGCAGAAAAGCTCCCGACTCCCCGGCAGTCTTTTCAAATACGCAGGCTGTTTCGGAATCCCTTGTACCCACAAGCGCGGGTACTCCGCGTTTGAAAATCCCCGCTTTTTCCCGGGCAATCTCCGCCCTCGTATTCCCCAGCAGGGCACAATGGTCCAGACCTATGGAAGTTATGACGGAAAGCTCCGGTCTTATTATATTGGTGCTGTCCAGTCTTCCACCCAGACCTACTTCAATGACGGCATAATCCAATTTTTTCTTTGCAAACCACCAGAGAGCCATTCCTGTGGTTATCTCAAAAAAACTAAGGTCCAATCTCTCGAAAGTATCCCTCCATTCTGATAGAAAATTGAAAACCTCCTCTTTTGAAATCATCTCGAAGCCCTCGCTTCCGACTGCCTTTATCCTCTCTCTGAAATCCCGCAGGTGCGGAGAGGTGTATAACCCGACCCTTGGACCAGAAGCTGCGATTCCTGCGGCAATCATAGAAGCCACAGACCCTTTCCCGTTGGTGCCTGCCACGTGCACGAATTTCACTTTCTTTGACGGACTGCCCAGCAATCCGTCAAAAGCAAACATCCTTTCCAGGCCGGGCTTATATGCACCTGCGCTGAAACCGTCTTTTTGTACAGAAGGGAACCTGTTAAAGATTCCCTCCAGCGTTTTCCTGTATTTTTCTTCGCTGTACTGCATTATTCCGAAACATTACTGAGCCGCCCGCGGAACTCGCCCGTCCGTGTCGGGAAAGGGTTTCACTGCGAAGCTGACTTGAAAAGCGAGTCGAGAATCATGGAAATATGCGGAGTCTTCCGGTCTTCTATTTCCAATTCTGCCTCGGACGGATGTCCCAAAGGGTAGTAGGCGACATCCTGGAGCAGAAACTCTGCATCGATATAATCAAAATCAGCGTCCGCTATCTGTATCAACGCACCCGGAACTTCGCTCCCGAGTATTTCTTCTTTGCTGCATCTGGGGTAGGCGCCGAGTATTCCGCCTATCGAGTATTTCCCGAGGCAGAACTTTTCGAGAGCGCTGCGAAGCCCTCCTGCACCCACTGTCCTGCCTGCAATTACAACTTTGTCCTCCACAAGTTCACGCACAAGCTCGAAACAATCGAGAAAATAATCCGCATCTACTATTTGCGGTGCGCTCCTGAAATCACAGGTGTCGAAAGGAAGATAGATTATCCATGAATCGTCAAATCCTGTCTTCGCCTTGTCCTGACAAGAGAAATCCCCTCTGCCTCCATGCACTTTCACTTCCAGTTTCCTGTCCTCTGCGTTTTCGAGAGAATAGTCGGTGAGATTGATGCCGAGACTTCCTATATAATCTGCCGCCGCCTGGCTTGAGGCGTAAAAAGCCGCCATTTCGCCTATGACTCCCGGATTTGGGGAATGCCATTTCAGGGCGAGGGAAAGTTCTTCAAAGCTGAATTTCCCGTCCCTCCATATCTCGTCAATCAGTGCAGAGGCTATTATTCTCTTTGTCGTTGCTTCAGGATATTCCGCAGAAATCTCATCGGGGGAGCTTCTCTTGAATTTCGGGACGGAAATGTCAGGGTCGAGCGATTCATCGACTATTTCCTCTCCCGACTCCCTGGACCGCTTTGGCAAGTCCATACATTCGTCGAGCATTTCCGCAGGTGTGAAGTCCTGTGCCGTCCCGTCAATAATATATCTGCTGAGCAGTGCTTCTGGCATAGAATTGGTTGTAATTTCAAACACCAAACTTACGTATAAATTGTTGTATTTGCAAAGGTATATTTTGAGGTGGTGTTTTTTTATTGTAAATTCGCGACCTGTTTGCGTTTTGCATGATTCTTTCTGAAAAAGTAATTAAATAATATAAAATGGTAGATAATAAGAAAAGAGTTTATCGTTTCGGTGGTAAGACTGCCGAGGGCGATGGAACTATGCGAGAGCTTTTGGGAGGCAAGGGTGCCAATCTCGCTGAAATGAGCAGGCTCGGGATGCCTGTTCCCGCAGGTTTTACAATCACAACAGAATGCTGTGCCGAATATTATGCGCTCGGAGGCGGTTTTACCGACGAGTTGAAAAAGGAAGTTGCCGAAGCTCTTGAGGCCACCGAAAAGGTGATGGGGAGCAAATTCGGGGGTGTAGATAACCCCCTTCTTGTGAGTTGCCGCTCAGGTGCCCGCAGCTCGATGCCGGGCATGATGGATACAATACTCAATATCGGGCTTTGCTCCGCCACCATTCCGGGCATGATAAAAAAGACGGGCAACCCTCGCTTCGTATATGACGCTTACCGCCGCCTCATTATGATGTATTCAGATGTCGTAATGGAAAAGGCAGAGGGAATAGAGCCTGCAGACGGCCAGAGCATACGCCAGCAGCTGGATCGCATGATGTTTGAAGTGAAGGCGGCAAAGGGTTATAAACTCGATACCGAAATCACCGCGGAAGAACTTAAAGAGCTTTGCGACAAGTTCAAACTGCGCGTCAAGGAAGTTCTTGGCGTGGATTTCCCCGACACCGCAGAGGCCCAGCTCTGGGGCTCGATAGGCGGCGTGTTCAAGTCTTGGAACGGCAAGCGCGCAATCGCATACCGCCGTATCGAGAGAATACCGGATGATTGGGGCACAGCCGTGAATGTACAGTCAATGGTATTCGGAAATATGGGTGAGACTTCGGCGACAGGCGTTGCTTTCTCACGCAATCCTGCAAACGGAGAAAACAAGTTCTACGGCGAGTGGCTCATCAATGCTCAGGGCGAGGATGTGGTTGCAGGCATACGCACCCCTAATCCTCTCAACGAGTCCACTAAAAACGAGCACAACAAGAATCTTCAGTCTTTGGAAAAGGCTATGCCTGAGGTCTATAACGAGCTCAACGATATACGCAAGCGTCTTGAAGAGCACTTCCACGATATGCAGGACATAGAGTTCACAATCCAGGACAAGAAACTCTATATGCTTCAGTGCCGTGTGGGCAAGCGTACGGGCCTCGCCGCCCTCCAGATGGCTATGGACATGCTTGGGGAGGGTATGATCGACGAAAAGACTGCAGTGATGAGAGTTTCTCCCGCTCAGCTTGATGAAATCCTTCATCCAATACTCGACCCTGCTTCGGAAAAAAAAGCTGAGGTATTCGCAAAGGGTCTCCCTGCATCGCCGGGAGGAGCGGTAGGAACTATCGTATTCACCTCCGAGGCGGCCATGGAAGCCCGCGCTGCAGGCAAAGACACCATACTCATACGTGAAGAGACCTCTCCTGAGGATATTGAGGGTATGCGTGCAGCTTCAGGTATACTCACCACCCGTGGCGGTATGACCTCGCATGCGGCTCTCGTCGCCCGCGGTTGGGGTAAGTGCTGTATAGTCGGCTGCGAGTCCATGAAAATTGATTTCGACAAAAAGACGGTTTCATTTGAAGGACGCAGCGAAACATTCAAAGAGGGCGACTGGATTTCTCTCAACGGTGCAAAGGGTTATGTATATTGCACTAAAATCGCGACAATGGACGCTTCCGAGAATCCTACTTTCGTAAGTTTCATGAAGATAGTGGACAAATTCCGCAAGCTTGGCATACGTACTAATGCCGACACTCCGGAAGATGCCGCAAAGGCTCTCAGCTTCGGAGCGGAGGGCATAGGTCTTTTCCGTATAGAGCACATGTTCTACGGAAAGAACAGCGAAACTCCTCTCTCAAAGCTTCGCAAAATGATTATGAGCGACACCGAGAAAGAGCGCAAGGCGGCTCTGAATGAGCTTGAGCCGTTTATGAAGGCAGCTATCAAGAGCACTCTCAAGATTATGGACGGGAAGCCTGTGGTCTTCCGCCTCCTTGACCCGCCTCTCCACGAATTTGTCCCTAAGAGCGAAGACAAGAGGGTGCAGCTCGCTTCGGAGCTTGGAATCAGCGCGGATGAGATTGACAAGCGCGGCGAGAGCCTCCATGAAGTCAATCCTATGATGGGGCATCGCGGAGTGCGTCTGCACGTCACCTACCCTCTCATTGCAGAGACAGAATACCGCGCAATCTTCACCGCACAGGCGGAACTCAAGAAAGAGGGCTTCAATCCTCACCCTGAGATTATGATTCCTGTGACTATCTCCGCCCGTGAGCTCGAATTCCAGAAGGCTCATTGCGAGAAAGTACGTGCGGAAGTTGAGGCTAACTACGGCATACACCTCGAGTACAATTTCGGTACTATGATAGAGATACCTCGTGCGGCCCTTACTGCGGACCGCATGGCGCGTACAGCCGAATTTTTCAGCTTCGGAACCAATGACCTCACACAGATGACTTTCGGTTTCAGCCGTGATGACGTGGGCACTTTCATGGGCAACTACCTCGGGAACAAGATTCTCGACGCCGATCCTTTCCAGACTATTGATACCAAGGGTGTCGGCAAGCTTGTCGAGCACGGAATACAGGCAGGTCGCGGAAAACGCCCTGATCTGAAGTGCGGTATATGCGGCGAGCACGGAGGTGATCCGGACTCAATCAAGTTCTTCAACAAGATAGGTCTCGACTATGTCAGCTGCTCCCCTTACCGCGTGCCTATCGCACGCCTCGCAGCAGCCCAGGCAGCAATCTCTCAGAACGCTTAATCTTTATAAGTGCTCATAAAAGAATAGGGGGGCTGAATTTTCAGCCGCCCTTTTCTTTGTTATGCCCTGCATGAGCATTGTCTGACGCTTGCAAGTCCATGGCAGTGTTTCACTTTGTGTGTCCGGTCTCCCTGCATGAAATCTACCCGGTGTCTTTCCCCGATGCCTGTTTCTCCTCAAAACTCCTTTTTTGCGCTGAGTTTAAGTCGAAGGAAGGGATGCCCTCCAGGGGGACTCCACTTCGACTCGAGTGACGTTTTTTCTCTGCCTTTCAGCCTCAAGTCCCCTGTTTTTGCGCTCTCTTCCCATCCCCGATATCCGTTTCTCCTCAAAATCCCTGTTTTTGCGCTCGTTTCCCTTCCCCTTGCCTTTAACAGAAAAAGCTTGACTCACAAACAATTGGTATTTGCACGAAATATCAAGGGCAATATAATATGCAAAATGGGATATAATTTTTGTGACACATAATTTGACAGATTTCGGCATTTTACGAGGAAAAACATCGCAAAATGTGCGGTATTTTAGGGGGGGGGATATTTGGTTATGCGACATTATTTCCATAACTTTGCCGCAGAAATTGCGACGTTATGGACCATATTATGTCGCACAGAGAACAAGATTATGTATATATACGAAAGTAACGATTGGACAAACTTCCGTTGGGACACCTCTCAGGTTTCACTTCTTCAGGAAGTCGTATTCCGTAAGCAAGGACTGCTTTATGGAAAATTAGGGTCGCTTGGCTTTGACAGCAAGCTCAGGGCGATGGCAGAGAACCTGACTCACGACGTAGTGTATTCTTCGGAGATTGAGGGCATTAAGCTGAACCTGGACCAGGTACGATCTTCCATTGCCAGAAGGCTGGGGATTGAGAATGTGAGATATACAGCACCATCGCACTATGTTGATTCTGTAGTCAACGTAATGCTCGATGCAGTACAGCACTATGACCAAGCTCTCAGTAAAGAGAAAATATGTGCTTGGCAAGCCGCTTTCTTCCCAACTGGCTTTAGCGAAGGAAGCCAGATAGAGATAGGGCAGTACCGCACCAACGAGGAGCATATTGTCAGCGGAATGTTCGGACGTGAGAAAATTCATTATATTGCACCGTCTCCAGACTGTGTAGAAGAAGATATGCAAAAGTTCCTCACATGGTTTGACAAAGAAGAATCTGTAAGCAGCGTGATTCGTTCTGCTATTGCTCATTTCTGGTTTGTGAGTATTCATCCCTTCGAGGATGGCAATGGCCGCTTGGCTCGCATTCTGTCCGACATGCTTCTGGC
>CAUUCY010000041.1:0-16509 GCA_963543835.1 uncultured Bacteroidales bacterium | reverse complement strand
TCTTAAATATCTACCAAAGCATATTCCACATCGCCTGCTGGGCGGCTCCGCTCTTTGAGGCGTTCATTTTGCCGAAGTTCCAAGTTATGGAGAAGAGTATGTAACGGCCGATTGTGTTGGTGTAGCTGTCCTGAACATATTCCTCTGACACATCGTGAGTGTATGAACGTCTTGAATTAAGAAGGTCATTTCCAGTGATGCTGAAAGTGAATGCCTTTATGTTCTTCGAAACGGACATATTCCATTGCAAGTAGTTTTCGTCATAGCCGGCACCGTATCCTTTCCTCATATTGTAAGCCCAGACCGTGCGTATTTGGTAGCCTTTTTCAGATGCGTAAGTAGGCTCGAATGTGATTAAATTATGCCACACATTGGTATTTGCCCTCGGATCAAGAGAATACTCGGAGCTGTTATTCAGAATTGAGGCTGCGAGTTTCAGTTGAAAATCGCCTATTGTGCTGCTGAAATCAATTTTGTGCCAGATGCGCTTGTTTTTTGTGCTGCTTTCCCGGAATCCGCTCAGTCCCGAGTAGAAGCGATTGCCGTGTTCATCACCCCAAAAGGATGCCATAAATGAAGTGTAGTCGAATGCATCTATGTTGATTCCTGCAAGGGGCGCCTTGCTTTGATAGCTGGTGGTCTTTGACAGATTAAAATCACCATTGTATGAGAAGCGCAACAATCCGTCATCCAGCAAAGGGTAGTTTGCGGATATGCCAAAATAGCAGTTGTATGTAGGTTTTTGTGTATTTACAGGTATGGAATACCTTATACTGTTCTCGTCAAACCATACTGCTGATACCTCACCCTTTGATATTATTCTGTTCGATAAATACATATTCCAGCTACCCTTCTTTCTTATATTGCCATAAGTGTTGAGTGAAACGTAATATGTCGAGACCGGTTTAAGATAGATATTTCCTGCGGAGATTCTGGTAGGATTCACTATGTTGAAAGTCGGCACTATGCTTGAAGCAGCCGGATTTGTGGTTTCGCTATTCAACCAGATGGAATATCTGTTTTTATTTTTGTCGTATGCGTTGACTCTTATGAAAGGGGAGAATACGCTAAGCCATTCATCAACCCCCGTTCTTGTGTCGAGCCCATAAGATTTTGCATAATTCTCACTCTTGTAGAATTGTCCTGAAGCGCCTATTTGCACTGAGTTTCTTCCTTGGGAGTATTGGGCAAGGAGTGTAGCCATATTGGTGAAATAGCGGTTTCCCGAAATGGAACTGTAGTATTCATTGGCTGTGCCTGAATTGCCGTTGAAAGCATTGTTCGCTGATTTTTTGACTTTGTATGAACTGATTAAAGAAGTATTCACAGCCCAATTTTCCCCTATTGGCTCTACGTAATTCAGACCGCTTCGAACAAAATAAACGGAAGCTTTCTTATCATAATGCAAATAACGTTTTGTTTCAGTTCCAGATACGTCAAAAGTCGTATTGGAATTCTCATCTGCTTCTCCTTTGTTCCCTTCGAGGCTTCCATTTGCATTGAAAGTAAGGGCCCGGCGTTTCTTTCCTATATCTTTTATGCCTGCCGAAGCTGCAAAAGAGCCGGCAAAAGAACGTGACTTTTCAAAATTATATGATTTGGAATGGTTTTGCAAGGCATCTCCGAGTCTGGTTGAAGAAGTATCTCTTGACTGATTGACATAATCGAGAAAAGAAATATTAGGACTGAATTTAAAAAGATACTTGTCTTTTTTCTTGTTCTCTATTTCCACTCTTGCAGTCAATTTATGCATTTTTCCGGCTCCAAAAGATTCTGATGTGTTGAAGAGATTGTCCTTGCCTTCACGGAAAGTGGTCCTGTCTGTTCTTTTGTGTGTGTCGGAGTTGTCGGAATTGAAAATTAATGATGCATTGCTTTCCAGCCCCTTTATTGCATTGCTATTGATGTTGACTCCTCCGTTCCGGCGGGAGTGTATACCGTCAAAGCCGAGACTTGGAGCGTCATCTCCGGTGCCGATAATAATAACTCCGCTATCGTTTTCGATTATATTGCCTGCCCCTGCGATTGCCGTGAGTTGTGTGTTCTCCCCGTATGCGGAGAACATTCCGTTGCCGCTGTAGAGAAAATCCCTGTTCTCCAGAAATTCGTTGTCGCTCTTTCCAGGCACGGAGCGTCCTGCGCCCAATTTCAAGTTTCCGAACCAGCCTTTTTTATACTCTTCTTTCAACTCAATATCCATCACTTTCTGTTTCTCGGCATCGTTTATCCCTGAGAATTGCGCTGTCTCGGATTCCTTGTCTATTACTTTTACCTTATCCACTATTTTTGCCGGGAGATTGTCAAGCGCGGCCTTATTGTTTCCCATAAAGAAAGTCTTTCCTCCGACTGTAATCTTTGAGACTGCCTTGCCGTTCACTTTGACAGTTCCGTCGCTGCCGACTTCTATGCCTGGCATCTTTTTTAGCAATTGCGCGAGATTGTCATTGGAAAGAGTTTTGAAAGCAGATGCATTATATATGATGGTGTCTTGCCTGACTTCGATAGGACGTCCTGCCGCCGTTACTTTTGCGGCATCCAGAATTGTTCTGTCCATTTGCAAGCGCAGCACTTTCAAATCTATGCTCTTGCGTATGAACATACGCTTTTGAAAGGGTTTGTACCCCATAAACTCAACGCATACGAGGTGATCTCCCTTCGCCACATCTGTCAATTCCACCTTCCCGAGAGTGTCGGTGAGAGCGAAATTTGTGATGATTGTGTCTTTGGGGTGTTTGAGATATACCGATGCAAAAGGTATGGGCTCATTGCTCAACGAGTCCCGTACTTCGGCTTTTATATTATATCTGACTCCTTCGAAAAAATTTTCTGTTATTATAATTTGGGCATTGGCGCAGATCCCAAAGAAAAGTCCTGCAAAAAGCGTAAATAAAATACGTTTATTCATTTTTTATGGATTATAGTTTGAAAGTTACAAATTTAGGATTTTTTTTTTAACATGCAAGTGTTGATAACTTGCTCCATACTTTGTCCTTGAAATAATTGAAAGTGCAGAAGAATTTTTCTAACTTCGCACTTTAATTCTTCATCATATATGGAACTCCTTTACACAGGCAAAACCAAAAACGTTTACGCTCTCGAAAGCGGCAACTATCTCCTGAAATTCAAAGACGATTGCACCGGAAAAGACGGTGTTTTCGATCCGGGTGAAAATTCAGTAGGTCTCACAATCGAAGGTGTCGGAGAGGTCAATCTCCGCATGTCAGTCTACTTCTTTGAAAAAATCAATGCTGCAGGCATCAAAACCCATTATGTGGGCGCGGACTTGGAGAACACCGCAATGGAAGTGCTTCCCGCCAAGCCTTTCGGACACGGTCTGGAGGTGATTTGCAGATATAAAGCCGTGGGCAGTTTCTACCGCCGTTACGGAGAGTACATAGAGGAAGGCGCGGACCTGCCGGCATACGTTGAAATGACTTTCAAGAACGACGCCAAGGGAGATCCTCTCGTCACAAAAGACGCTCTTGTGGACCTCGGAGTGATGAGCGACAAACAATATGATGACATTAAGGCGCAGACTCAGCGAATTACAAAAATTGTGGCTGACGAGATGGCGGAAAGAGGTCTTGCGCTATATGATATAAAATTCGAGTTCGGTTACGACAAGGAATCCGGGGTGATGCTGATAGATGAAATCTCTGCCGGTAATATGAGGGTTTACAAGGACGGAAAGTATGTTGACCCTATAACTCTGTCAAAACTCTTTTTCGAAAAATAGTTATGAAAGCAACAATAATAATGGGGTCGACAAGTGACTTGGAAGTCATGTCGGCTGCTTTCGCCGTTTTCGATGATTTCGGGGTCGAATACGAGAAGAAAGTTATCAGCGCGCACAGGGCTCCAAAGCTCCTTGCAGACTATGTTTCCGGGGCAAAAGAACGCGGTGTAGCCGTAATCATTGCCGGCGCAGGCTCTGCTGCCCACCTTGCAGGCGCCGCCGCCGCATACACCACTCTTCCTGTAATAGGCGTGCCTATCAGCGGTAAGGCTTTCGGAGGTATGGATGCCCTGCTTTCCATGGTGCAGATGCCTTCCGGCGTGCCGGTGGCCACGGTTGCCGTGAACGGAGCCAAAAACGCCGCCCTTCTGGCATTGGAGATATTCGCCTTGAGCGATAAAAAAATATCGGAAAAACTTGAGGCTTTCCGAGCGGAACAGACCAAAGCAATCGAAAATACCATAATATAAATGCAAAGAATATTTGTAGAAAAGAAAACCGGATTCAGAGTAGAGGCGGAAAACCTCCGGAAGGAACTCAACGAGAGCCTTTCACTCAGTCTCCGGCAGTTACGGCTTATTTGTGTTTATGAGCTTGACGGTTTCAGCGACGAGCTTCTGGAAAAGTGCCGTTATTCAGTCTTCGGAGAGAAAGTCACCGATGTGGTGAGCACGGAAATCCTCCTGCCTGAAAACAGAAACAGCTATCTTGCTGTGGAATATCTCCCTGGGCAGTTCGACCAGCGCGCTTCCTCTGCTGTGGATTGCGTGCATCTGATAGAGCCGGATGCAAATATTTCAATACGCAGCTCGAAGCTGTTTATATTCGACAGCGATATGACGGAGGATAAACTCAATTCAATCAGGCATTATTATATCAATGCAGTCGAATCGCGTGAAAAAGACCTTTCCGGACTCCCGGCAAGCGAGGAATCGGAAGTCAAGCCTTTGGCGAAGCTCTCCGGGTTTACGGAAATGCAGGAGGGAGAGTATGCTCGATTCTGCAAGGATTGGGGACTTGCGATGAACGCAGACGACCTTAGAGAAGTTGTCAATTATTTCAAAAAAGAACATCGTGACCCTACCGAGACTGAGTTGAGGATTCTGGACACCTATTGGAGCGACCATTGCCGCCACACGACTTTCACATCGGAACTCACTTCGATAAAGCTGGACGAGTCGTTCATAAAGAACGAAATAGAGTCCGAACTTGACTCTTTTTACGCGATGCGCAAGGAACTCGGACGCGAAGACAAGAGCCTTTGCCTTATGGAACTCGCCACCATAGGAGCCCGCTATCTGCGCAAGCATGGAAAACTTGAGGACTTGGAACAGAGCGAAGAGAATAATGCGTGCAGCATATATATAAATGTGGATGTCGACGGACAGAACGAACGCTGGCTCTTGATGTTCAAGAATGAAACCCACAATCACCCCACGGAAATAGAACCTTTCGGAGGTGCCGCTACTTGTCTCGGAGGCGCAATAAGAGACCCTTTGTCAGGACGCTCATACGTCTATCAGGCAATGAGGGTTACAGGAGCGGCCGATATATGCAAAGCTGTAAGCGATACGATTCCTGGCAAACTGCCTCAGAAAGTCATCAGCCGCAAGGCTGCATCAGGGTATTCAAGTTACGGCAATCAGATAGGGCTTGCGACCACGCACGTAAGGGAGATATATCACCCCGGCTATCTTGCAAAGAGACTTGAAGTCGGTGCGGTGGTCGGAGCTGTCAAGGCTGATAACGTGCGCCGCGAAAGTCCTGTGCCGGGAGATGTGATACTTCTCCTCGGAGGACGTACCGGCAGGGACGGCATAGGAGGGGCTACGGGCTCTTCCAAAGAGCATACGGAGGCTTCCTTGGAAATTTGCGGCAGCGAGGTGCAAAAGGGCAACGCTCCTGAAGAGCGCAAACTCCAGCGCCTTTTCCGCCGCCCGGAAGTTACCCGCCTTATCAAGAAAGCCAATGATTTCGGGGCGGGAGGCGTGAGCGTCGCCATAGGCGAGCTTGCCGGAGGGCTCGACATTTATCTTGACCGCATTCCTGTAAAATATCGGGGGCTCAACGCTACGGAACTTGCAATCAGCGAGTCCCAGGAACGTATGGCTGTGGTAGTGGAAGCAAAGGACAGGGCAGTATTCGAGGAATATTGCAATAGCGAGAATATAGAGATTACATACGTTGCCGATGTGACGGGCACAAGCAGGATGCGCATGTTCTTCGGGAAGGATATAATTGCCGATTTGTCAAGAGAATTTATTGACAGTGCAGGTGCAAAGCACTATGCGGAGGCGACTATCGCTGCAGTGGAAGACCGTAATCCTTTTGACCAAAGTCCTCAGGGGGCGTCCCTTTCCGAGAAAATGATTTCCCTTATATCCTCCCCTAATGTCGCATCCCAGCAGGGTCTTGTGGAGATGTTCGATTCCACCGTGGGCCGCTCCACCGTTATGATGCCTTATGGAGGAATGCTGCAAAGTTCGGAGACCCAGGTTTCCGTCCAGAAAATTCCGACTGACGGCTTTACGGACACTGCGAGCGTGATGTCTTACGGATTCAATCCATATCTGTCCTCCTGGAGCCCCTACCACGGTGCGGCATACGCAGTAGTGGAAGCCTGTGCCAAGGCTGTTGCAGCCGGGGCGGAATGGTCGGGGATGCGCTTTTCATATCAGGAATATTTTGAGAGAATGAGCGTCGACCCGCACAGCTGGGGCAAGCCCCTTGCCGCTCTTTTAGGTGCCCTCAAAATGCAAAAGCTTTTGGGACTGCCGTCGATAGGGGGGAAGGACTCGATGAGCGGGACTTTCGAGAATATCAACGTACCTCCTACCCTGATCGCTTTCGGAATCACCACACTCAAAGCTTCCCGGAGCATATCTCCGGAATTCAAGAGGGCAGGCGATAAAATTTACCTTATAAAACACAAGCCTCTTTCTGACAGAATGCCCGACACCGGGCAGCTCTGCCGCAACTGGGATTATATTCACAAGCATATACTTTCGGGAGATATAGTTTCAGGCTGGGCATTGGGATTCGGCGGAGTCGCTGAAGCCCTTGCCAAAATGAGTTTTGGAAATGCCCTCGGAGTGAAAGTAAATACAAAAGAAGAAAATCTTTTCAGTCTTTCTTACGGCTCAGTGGTGCTTGAGAGTAAGGTCGCCTTGGATTATGAAAATGCAATACTTTTGGGCGAAGTCACGGAAGCCGGGTTTGAGATAAACGGCAGCAGAATCTCCTTGCTCGAGCTGCAGGCTGCTTGGAAAGAACGTTACGAAGGCGTTTATCCTACAAAAGCATTTGCTTCTTTGGATAAATTAGCTCCGGCAAGGCTTGAGGCTGATATTACACCTTCGAGGCCGAAGCCGGAAAAATGTATGAATCCCCAAGTGTACATTCCTGTCTTTCCGGGCACAAACTGCGACTATGACACGGCAAAGGCTTTCCGTAAGGCGGGCGCCAGAGTATCTTTCGGAGTGTTCCGCAACCTTAGCGCAAAGGATGTACAGGATTCTATAGAGCGTATGTGCAGGGCTATTTCGGAATCCCATATCCTTGCTCTTGCCGGAGGTTTTTCTGCAGGAGACGAGCCCGACGGCAGCGGGAAATTCATCGCCAACGTGCTCTGCAATGCGGAGATTACAAGAGAAATACACGCTCTTCTTGACCGCGGAGGTCTTATTCTCGGAATATGCAACGGATTCCAGGCCCTTGTAAAGAGCGGGCTTCTGCCTTACGGGCGTTTGGGTATGCTTACGGAAGATTCGCCCACTCTTTTCCGAAACGATATAGACAGGCATATTTCAAGAATGGTTATGACACGCGTAGCTTCGCTCAAGTCTCCTTGGCTTGATGGTTTGAGTATTGGGGAAGTCCACTCTATAGCAGTGAGCCACGGAGAGGGCAAATTCGTCGTGAACGAGGAACTCGCAGCGAAACTTTTTGCGAACGGACAGGTTGCTTTCCAATATGTTGATCCTGCAAGCGGGGAGCCTACAATGGAGTATCCTTACAATCCTAACGGCTCGTACTATGCCATAGAGGGAATAATAAGTCCCAACGGGCAGATTTTAGGCAAGATGGGACATAGCGAGCGTTGGGAAGAAGGGCTTATGAGAAATATTCCGGAGGGACTTGAACAGCCGCTGTTCGATAATGCAGTCAAATATTTTCAAAAATAGTCGGGCTATGGAAGAAAAAATTCATTTCGACGATATTATATCTGCATTCGGCGGCATCAAACAGGCAAATTTCAAAGATAAAGGAAAATATGCCTGCAGAATTTCCAGACTCGTTTTCGAGGAATTGGGAAAAGCAGGGGTAGACAGCTGGTATCTCAGAGAAGAGGGTGAGCGTGACTTGATTTGCATGAAACTTGAAAAAATGCCCTTGCAATTCATTGTCCGCAATCGTATGGTAGGCACTTTGGCTCATTTGGTGTGCCAGGAAGAGGGCTTCAGAATACCTAATGTGATTCATGAATTGAGATACCTCAACAAAGACCTCTGCAATCCTATGATAAATGACGATTACGCTGTTGCCTTGGGCTTGGCGTCTTATGACGAGCTTGGACAAATGCGTGAAATTGCAGACAAGAGCAATGCTGCTCTTAAGCATTTTTTTCACAAGGCGGGGATAGAACTCGTGGATTTCAAACTCGAATTCGGCAAGACGGCTGAGGGCAGGATACTTGTCGCCTGCTGTATTTCACCGGACAACTGCAGGCTTTGGGATGAAGAGAGCGGCAGAATATTGGACAAAGACAGATTCCGTCAGGATTTGAGCGATGTCTGTGCATCATACAGGGAGGTAATGGAAAGATTATGAGCTTGATTGGAGTATATGGCGTCCCGGATGCCGCGCAAGTTATTTATTTCGGCCTGCACGCCCTGCAGCATCGCGGGCAGGAAGGTGCGGGAATCGCAGTTTTCGATTCTGAAGGCAAGTGGTTCCATCATCGCGGGCTCGGGCTTGCGGGCGAGGTCCTGAAACACGCCGAGCTTGAAAAGAGGGAAGGGACCAAGGGCATAGGCAGCACCAAATATGCAAATGCCTCCCAAAGCGGTCTTGATAATGTGCAACCGTTATTCTTCCGCCATAAGAGCGGGGACTTCGCCATTGCGGGAGAGGGCAAATTGATAAATGCCGAGCAATTGACTGAATATCTTGAGAACAAGGGATGTATATTTCATACTGCCACCGACAGTGAAATTCTTGCAAACCTTATCAAAAAAGACGGTAATGCCAAACGTCTTGACTATCTTCTCAAGGCTCTTAATATGATGGAGGGAGGTTTTGCCTTCATTATCATTACACGCAGCAGAATTTACGCCTGTCGTGACAAATACGGTATACATCCGCTTTCAATCGCGCGATTGGGAGACGGATATGTGATCTCCAGTGAGACTTGTGCCTTTGGGCAGACAGGCGCGGAGTTTATAAGAGACATCGAGCCGGGAGAAGTGGTGTGCATAGATGAAAACGGGCTTCGCAGCACAAGATATTCGCGCTTCCAGAAGCATAAAGTCTGTGCAATGGAATATGTCTACATAGCCAGACCGGATTCGGATATAGACGGTTGCAACGTGCACGCATTCCGCAAGGAATCGGGGCGTCTTCTTGCAAAAGAATGCCCTTGTCCCGGCGCGGACATAGTTGTGGGAGTGCCCGATTCGGGGCTTAGTGCGGCATTCGGTTACGCAGAGCAGAGCGGAATCCCTTATGAAATGGGGCTTGTCAAGAACAGATATATCGCAAGGACATTCATACAGCCCTCTCAGGCAATGAGGGAAAGGGGAGTGCAGATGAAACTTTCAGCTGTGAGAAGCATAGTCAAAGGCAAAAGACTCGTATTGGTCGATGATTCGATAGTGCGGGGCACAACTTGCCTGAAAATAGTCAATATGCTGCGTGCAGCAGGTGCAAAGGAGGTGCACGTGAGGGTAGCGAGTCCGATGATGACCTCTCCGTGCTACTACGGAGTGGACACTTCCACGAGAAAGGAATTGCTCTGTTCCAACAAAAATATAGACGAAGCCTGCAAAGAGATTGAAGCCGACTCCCTCGGCTATCTTTCATTGGAGTCCACGGTGGCTTCGGCGGCGGGCTGCTCGGAACTGTGCCTCGCCTGCTTCGGAGGCGGGTATCCTACATCACTTTACAAACACGAAAACGAAGAGGAGGAATAATAATGGCAAAAACTTATGAAAATGCCGGAGTCAATTTGGAAGCCGGTTATGAGGTAGTCAGCAGAATCAAAAAACACGTCGCTTCCACGGCAAGGCCGGGCTCCATGGGCGGAATAGGCTCTTTCGGGGGGATGTTCGACTTGTCTTCACTCGGGATAAAAGAACCTGTACTTGTCAGCGGGACGGACGGAGTGGGGACAAAACTTAAAATAGCTTTTGCTATGGACAAGCACGATACTATCGGTATCGATGCTGTTGCAATGTGTGTCAATGATGTCTTGGCACAGGGCGCCGAGCCTCTGATTTTCCTCGATTATATTGCAGTCGGGCATAATGACCCGACTAAGATTGAAGCCGTTGTCGCAGGAGTGGCTGAGGGTTGCCGTCAGGCAGGCTGCGCGCTTGTGGGCGGCGAGACTGCCGAAATGCCGGGAATGTATGAGGGCGGCGAGTACGATATTGCGGGCTATACCACAGGAGTTGTGGAAAAATCCAAGCTTATAGACGGAAGCAAGGTCAGGCAGGGGGACGTGCTTGTGGGCATTGCTTCCACTGGAGTCCATTCGAATGGTTTCAGCCTGGTGCGCAAGATAATTGCGGACGCGGGCAGGGATTTACACGAGAGCATTCCCGAATTAGGCGGCAGGAAATTGGGCGAAGTGCTCCTTACTCCGACGAAAATTTATGTAAAACAGGTGCTGGACGTCATACGCAATTGCGATGTGCACGGAGTAGCGCATATTACGGGCGGGGGATTCGACGAAAACATACCGCGCATACTGCAGTCGGGGCAGGGAATTGAAATCAAAGAGGGGACTTGGGACATACTTCCCGTTTTCCGTGTGCTGGAAAAATGGGGCGGAGTCCCTCACCGGGAAATGTTCAATATCTTCAATATGGGCATAGGAATGGTGCTTGCCATGGACCTGTCAGAGGCGGAAAAGGCAATGAAAATTCTGACAAAACACGGAGAAAAAGCCTCTGTTATAGGGAAAATAAACTCATCGGAAGGAGTAAAAATAATTTAATAATATGAGAGCGTTAATAAGTGTAAGTGATAAAACAGGTCTTGTGGATTTTGTCCGCGGGCTTCAGAGCCTCTCTTGGGAGATTATAGCCACAGGCGGCACACAAAAATTGCTTGAGGGCGAGGGCATCAAAACAATAGGAATAAGCGAAGTTACCGGTTTCCCCGAAATTCTGGACGGTCGTGTGAAAACGCTTCATCCCAAAGTGCACGGGGGCATACTCGCACGTCGCGAACTTCCCGGGCATCTCGAGACTCTCAAAGACCAGGGCATAGAAACAATAGACCTTGTCTGCGTCAATCTTTATCCTTTTCGCCAGACGATTGCAAAAGAGGGGGTCAGTATGGAGGATGCAATAGAAAATATAGATATAGGCGGTCCTTCCATGGTGCGCAGCGCGGCAAAGAACTGGAAGGATGTCACGATAGTGTGCGACCCTTCGGATTATGATACTGTGCTTGCAGAACTCAAGGAGAGCGGCAGGACTTCCGATAGTACACGCCTCAGGCTCTCCGCAAAGGCATATACCCACACCGCAGAATACGATATGTGCATAGCAGCATATATGCGGGAAAAGGCAGGTCTGAATGAAAAACTCTTCCTTGAATACGAACTCAAACAGACTCTTCGCTATGGAGAGAATCCTCATCAGAGTGCGAAATTCTACGCAAGTACGGAACAAAGCCCTTTCTCCCTTGCTTTCGGTAGGCAGATTCAGGGCAAGGAACTGTCATACAATAATATTCAGGATGCCAATGCGGCCCTTAATGTGTTGAGGGATTTTGAAGAGCCTTTCTGTGTTGCCCTAAAGCACATGAATCCTTGCGGGGCAGCAGTGGGGCGGAATATAGAAGAGGCGTGGCAAAAGGCTTATGAGGCAGATAAGGTCAGCATATACGGAGGCATAGTTGCCGTAAACCGTCCGCTTACGGCGGAAGTGGCACAGGGCATGAAACCCATATTTCTCGAAATCGTAATAGCTCCTTCTTTCACTCCCGAGGCATTGGAAATACTCTCGGGCAAGAAAAATCTGCGGCTTATGGAAATTGACATGAGCCGCAGAGAAGAGTCCGTGCCTCAGTTTATAAGCGTGAACGGGGGGATGCTTGCACAGCAACTGGACACTCAGATCGAAAAAATCAGCGATGATATGTGTGTTACCAAGCTTCATCCCGACAAGGCGCAACTCGCCGATTTGGAATTTGCCTGGAAGATAGTCAAACATGTTAAGTCCAACGCTATAGCAGTTGTGCGCGACGGACATACTATAGGAGTCGGAGCCGGGCAGACAAACCGGGTAGGTGCTGCGGAAATAGCCCTTAAAGAAGCGCGGAATGCAGGATTTACCGAAGGTCTTATACTCTCTTCCGATGGCTTCCTGCCTTTTGACGACACTGTCGCTCTCGCTGCCGAGTACGGCGTGACAGCTATAGTTCAGCCTGGAGGAAGCATCAGGGATGAGGATGCAATACGCAAGGCTGACGAGCTCGGAATTGCAATGTTGTTTACATCTGTGCGTCATTTCAAACATTAAAATGAAAAAAGTACTTGTAATAGGTTCGGGAGGCAGGGAGCACGCCATAGTGGATGCTCTCAGCCGCAGCCCGCAAGTGGGCAGAATATATTGCGCGCCCGGAAATGCAGGGATAGCCTACGTGGCAGAATGTGTCCCTATAAGGGAAACCGACACGGAAGCTCTTAAAGACTTTGCTTTGGCAAATTCCATAGACCTAAGCATCGTCGGTCCCGAAGTTTCTTTGGCAGCGGGAGTGGTCGATGTTTTCCGTTCTGCCGGTCTGGCTATTTTCGGTCACAGCAGCTCTGCTGCGCGCATTGAGGGGAGTAAGGAATTTGCGAAGCAGCTTATGACGAAATATTCGATTCCGACAGCTTCATATCGCAGTTTTACCGAATATGACAGGGCTTTGGAATATGTCTCAGGAAGAGCTTTCCCCGCAGTCCTGAAATATGACGGTCTTGCTGCCGGAAAGGGTGTGGTAATAGCCTCCGACCTTGCTCAGGCTGAAAAGGCATTGAAAGATATGCTGCTTGACTGCCGTTTCGGAGAAGGGAAAGTCGTAGTTGAAGATTATCTTCAGGGACCTGAATTTTCCTTTATGTGTTTTGTAAGTGGAAATCAAGTGCGTCCTATGCCTTTGGCTCAGGACCATAAACGCGCTTTTGACGGAGACAAAGGTCCGAATACCGGAGGTATGGGGGCTTATACTTCACTGCCTTTCATCAGTGATGAGGATTATCGTTTCGCTTTGGAGAATGTGCTTCAGAGAACGGCTGATGCTATGGTATGCGAAGGCTTCCCTTTGAGCGGAGTGCTTTATGGAGGACTTATCAAGACTGACGAAGGCATAAAGGTGATAGAGTTCAATGCCCGTTTCGGGGATCCTGAAACAGAAGTAGTGCTTCCTTTGCTTGATTCAGACATATATGAAATGTTTTATGCAGTTGCAAGCGGCGGAGAACTTCCTCAGCCCCTTTGGTCCGATGATGCGACTTTTGGGGTTGTGATGGCTTCGAAAGGCTATCCCGGTGCCTATGAGAAAGGCTTTCCCATAACACTGCCTTCCGACGGAGGCATTATATACCACATGGGAACAACTGTCCGTGACGGGAAGTTGTTCACTTCCGGAGGGCGTGTCCTTATGTGTGTCGCCCGCGCATCCACACTCTCTCAGGCCCGCAACCTTGCGTACAGAACTGTGGAATCCGTACGCTGTGAAAATTTATTCTACCGAAAAGATATTGCACATACCGTATTTAAAAAGCTATAAAATGACAACTATCGGAACTCCTCTCACCCCTGTTGCCAAGAAAGTGCTGCTCTGCGGCTCCGGTGAACTTGGCAAAGAACTTGCCATAGAACTTCAACGCTACGGAGTTGAGGTGGTGGCGTGTGACCGTTATGCCAATGCTCCTGCAATGCAACTCGCACATCGTTCTTATGTTTTTTCAATGCTGGACGGAAATAAGTTGCGGGAAATTATAGAAAAGGAAAAGCCCGACCTTATCATACCTGAGGTGGAGGCTATAGCAACCCCTACTCTTGTAGAATTGGAAAAAGAGGGATATAATGTAATACCCACCGCGAAAGCCGCATTCCTGACTATGAACCGTGAGGGCATAAGGAGGCTCGCCGCAGAGGAACTCGGGATTCCGACGTCTTTCTATAAATTCGCGGACACGCGCGAAGAGTTTGATGCGGCAGTGGAGGAGGTAGGCATCCCATGCGTTGTGAAGCCTATAATGAGTTCGTCGGGACACGGTCAGAGTACCTTGCGCAAAAAAGAAGATAGGGATAAGTCCTGGGCTTTGGCTCAGAAGGGGGGAAGAGCCGGAGCAGGACGTGTGATAGTCGAGCGTTTTGTGGATTTCGATTATGAGATAACCCTCCTTACGGTACGCCATAGTGCTGGAACAACTTGTCTTGCTCCTATAGGTCATCATCAGCTGGATGGAGATTACAGGGAGTCCTGGCAGCCTCAGGCGATGAGCGATACCGCCCTTGAAAGGGCCCGCGATATTGCAAGAAAAATCACGGACGCGCTCGGAGGTTACGGAATTTTCGGCGTGGAAATGTTTGTAAAGGGGGATGAGGTCATTTTCAGCGAAGTTTCCCCACGCCCTCATGACACCGGAATGGTGACCATGATTTCTCAAGACATGTCCGAATTTGCACTCCACGCGCGCGCAGTCCTGGGGCTGCCTATACCGGAGGTCAGGCTCTACTCTCCCAGCGCATCAAAAGCCATAGTGGTGGAGGGGGACAGCAATCAGGTGGAGTTTTATGATTTGGAGAAAGTCGTGGAAGAGCCCGGTGTCCAGATACGCCTCTTCGGTAAACCGGAAGTCAAAGGTCACAGGCGTTTCGGCGTCATACTCGCAAGCGATGACACAGTTGAAAAAGCCCTCGCCAAAGCCGAACGCGCCTATTCCAAATTGAGTGTAAAAGTCCTTAAACGCGTATAATATAATATTATTATGAATATTAACACTATTGCACTTTGCCTGCTGATATTGGCAAGTGATAACATTGCCCAGCTTTTCTGGCAAGACCCCGACCGCTTCGGGGTGAACACCCACGTTTACGAGTTTCGTCAGATAAAGGAAACTCCTGCACCTTCCGGTTTCAAACCCGTATATATAAGCCATTTCGGGCGTCACGGTTCACGAACGGATTGGAATGCCGGGCATTATAAATATGTTATAGATATTCTTCAGAGGGCCGATTCTTTGAATATTCTCAGCGCCCGCGGAGATTCATTATTGAATGCTTCCAGACAAGTTCTTGTTGTGCATGGGGGACAGGACGGGCATCTGACCCCATTGGGAGAGGCTGAACAGGGAAAGCTTGCGAGGCGTTTGTATAAGCGCTATCCTTCAGTGTTCCGAAATGGGAGCAAGCATGTCAGGGTAGAATCGAGCACTGTTCCCCGCTGCCTTGTCAGTATGGCAAGTTTTACAAATAGCCTGGCTGCAATTCAGCCTGATATTAAATTTTCAATAAGCAGTGATGCAGGTATTTTTGCAATAATTCATAACAACTATACTCCCGGTATCCGCGCCGCTTCGCAAGTTTTGCTTGACTCCTTAATACATAATACTGTGAATGATACTGTCGAAGTATATAATTCATTGTTTACTGATTCAAAGCTTGCAAAAAAACTTGCTCCGGATGCCGATAAGTTTCAAAAATATATCTGGTATGTGGCAAGGATAGCGAAGTCATCCGGGCTTTCCGAAAATGTGTACCGTTATATCCCTTACGATGTTTCCTTGCGCTGGTGGGACTACTTCAACAGGGAGCTTTACATACGTAATTGTAACTCTGTTGAGTTTGGCGACGAGCGTATGGTGCTTACAGAACCTTTGGTGAAAGATATAATCGATAAGGCAGATGCCGCTCTTGCCGACGGAACTGTGTGTGCGGATCTTAAATTCAGTCACGACTACCCTCTGCTCGCCTGTGCAAGTTATTTCGGATTAAGCGGAGTGGGGGAGCGTATGAGTTTCGACGAGATTCCCGCACGGTGGAATGATCCTATGAATGTGCCTCTTTCAGGTAATTTTCAGTTGGTTTTTTATCGTAATAAGGCGGGAGAGCTGCTTGTAAAGTTTGTTTACGGAGATATTGAAAGAAAGGTTATAGGACTGGAGGCGTATTCCGGATATTACTATCTGTGGAATGATTTTAAGGAATACTGCCGTAACAGATCCCGAAGTATTGGCTCCAATTTATCGATTAATTGATGAAATCTTTTGTAATAACAATTATTTTTTAAGTGTAATTAATGTCCATTCCCAACCTTACAAAATTGAGGATGGGTGTGGAGAATATATGTTAAGGAAGATCCAGACTGTTTATTTTGACCCTTCATTCGGGAAAATTGCAAGAGATGAATTCAATTTTCTTTGCTCATTAGTGGACACTAATGATTCTAATATTAGAGAACAAATTCTTGTTTTTCATAGAGGCTAAGAATATAGTCCTCCCTTACCCTAAATCCACTACCGTGATCGTGAGGCTTACCGTATTTAC
>CAUUCY010000040.1:0-16579 GCA_963543835.1 uncultured Bacteroidales bacterium | reverse complement strand
GACATAGCCTTGTTCAATTCCTCGGTGTACTTGTCTATGTCAGCGAGATTCTGACTCTTGACTGCCTCTTTAAGAGAGTTCAGAGCAGCCTCTGTTGCAGACTTCTTCTCGGCAGGAATCTTGTCGCCGTTCTCTTTAATGAACTTTTCTGCCTGGAAACTCAAAGCATCTGCATTGTTTATTTTATCCACACGCTCTTTTGCTTCCCTGTCCGCTTCTTCATTCGCCTTGGCTTCGTCACGCATTTTCTGGATTTCCGCTTCGGAAAGACCGCTCGACGCCTCGATTCTGATGGTCTGCGCCTTTCCAGTAGCCTTATCCACTGCCGACACATTCAATATACCGTTGGCGTCAATGGAGAATTTGACTGAAATCTGAGGAACTCCGCGCGGAGCCGGTGCTATACCGTCGAGGTGGAAGACTCCTATCTGTTTGTTGTCTTTTGCCATAGGCCTCTCTCCCTGGAGCACGCGAATCTCAACCGAAGGCTGATTGTCCGCCGCCGTGGAGAATATCTGTTCCTTGTCAACAGGAACCGTGGTGTTGGACTCTACCATTTTTGTCATGACTCCGCCAAGGGTCTCGATGCCGAGACTTAGAGGAGTGACATCAAGGAGAAGCACATCCTTCACATCGCCTGCGAGCACACCGCCCTGGATTGCAGCTCCGACAGCCACGACTTCGTCCGGATTGACGCTTCTGTTAGGCTCTTTGCCGAAGAAGTTCTTTACAATCTCCTGTATCTTAGGTATACGGGTAGAACCACCTACAAGAAGGACTTCATCGATCTGCGAAGCGGAAAGATGCGCGTCTGCAAGCGCCTTACGGCAAGGCTCTATCGCTCTCTGGAAGAGCTTGTCGCAGAGCATCTCGAACTTGGCTCTTGTAAGGGTTTTTACAAGGTGTTTCGGGATACCGTTTACAGGCATAATGTAAGGCAGGTTGATTTCAGTTGAAGTCTGGTTTGAAAGTTCTATTTTCGCTTTCTCAGCAGCTTCTTTCAGACGCTGGAGCGCCATAGGGTCCTGTCTGAGGTCTATTCCGCCATTCTCCGCAGAAAACTCGTCTGCGAGCCAGTTGATAATCTCCTGGTCGAAATCGTCTCCTCCCAGATGAGTGTCTCCGTTAGTCGATTTCACCTCAAACACTCCGTCTCCGAGTTCGAGTATCGAAATATCGAAGGTTCCTCCGCCGAGGTCGAACACTGCAACCTTGCTGTTATTGGCTTTCTTGTCAAGACCATAAGCCAGAGCTGCCGCGGTAGGCTCGTTGATGATTCTCTTCACGTTGAGACCTGCGATTTTGCCCGCCTCTTTGGTAGCCTGACGCTGAGAATCGGAGAAATATGCAGGGACAGTGATTACTGCGTCCGTAACTTCCTGACGAAGATAATCTTCGGCAGTTTTCTTCATTTTCTGAAGTATGATGGCTGAAATCTCCTGAGGCGTGTAAAGGCGTCCGTTGATATCCACACGCGGAGTGTTATTGTCGCCGCGGACAACCTTGTAAGGCACTCTTTCAACTTCTTTTGATACCTGATCGAATGTTTCGCCCATGAATCTCTTGATAGAGAAGATGGTGTTTGAAGGGTTGGTGATTGCCTGACGCTTTGCAGGATTTCCCACCTTGCGCTCTCCTCCGTCGGTGAATGCCACCACAGAAGGGGTCGTACGCTCGCCTTCATTGTTGATTATGACCGTAGGCTGGTTGCCTTCCATCACGGCAACGCAACTGTTTGTGGTCCCAAGGTCAATTCCTATAATTTTTCCCATAATCTATAATTGTTTGTATTTTTCAATTTCACGCTCACCATTACCGGTGACGCCATAGCTATATCCAAAGCTGTGCCAGCATTGTTTTTCTGCCAAAATGTCAGTAAATTTGCATTCGGAACGTAAATTCCGGGACACGAAAAATGGAATACAAACAACTGACTCCCGAAGAGTACAAAGAATTTGCTTCAAGAATACTCTATGAGGACAATCATATACTTATCGTAAATAAAAAAGTGGGAGAAATCACCCAGGGCGACAAAACGGGCGACCCTTGCCTTGCAGACAGTTACAAGGCTTTCATAGCCCAGCGCGACAGCAAGCCGGGGAAAGTCTATATGGGCATTCCGCACCGTCTGGACCGTCCTGTCAGCGGTGTTGTCATACTTGCCAAGACCGGCAAGGCTTTAGAGCGCTTGAACGCAATGTTCCGTAACGGAGAAGTGCACAAGACCTACCTCGCCCTCTGCGAAGGGGCGCCTCCGGCAAGGGAGGGGGAACTGAACGACTACCTGATACGAAACGAAAAGATGAACAAGAGTTTTGTGGCAAAAAGCGAAAAAACTGCAGGTGCAAAGCCTGCCAGACTGCGTTATCGCCATATATCCGACACAGAACGCTACCACCTGCTCGAAGTCGAGCTGCTGACAGGGCGTCATCATCAGATACGCTGCCAACTCAGCAACATTGCTTGCATCATAAAGGGCGACCTCAAGTACGGAGCGAGAAGAAGCAATCCCGACGGAGGGATATGCCTGCACTCCCGCAGAGTAAGCTTCATACATCCGGTAAGCAAACAGGAGATAGAAGTCAAGGCTCCTCTTCCATGTTCCTTTCCTGCCATTCCCGAGGAGAAAGTTTGGCTATAGTCTTGAACGCCAGATTGAAAGTCGAGATTGAATTGAAGCCTGACATACGCGCGATTTCGGAAAAATTCAAACGCCTGTCCTTACGCATCATATCCATGGCATACATTACACGGTGGTGGTTGATATATTGCCTGAAATTGCGTCCCGACATTATGTTTATTGTTTTCGAGACGTAGGATTTGTTGGAATTAAGCATCCGCGTAATATCCTCCAAAGTGAGTTTTTCATCCAGAAAAAGCTTCCTGTCCGACATAAGCGATTGCAAGGAGGAGTAGAGCTTATTCATATGGTCATCCGAATCCGTGCTGTCGAAGCGCGTAATTTTTCCGTTTATAGTGTACATTACAAGCTCCTCCATTTTCCGCGGCATTATGTAAGTACGCCCGCTAAGCACCTTTATTATACACATAACAAGCATCATCCCGAGTAAGAAAGCGCAAAACTCCGCAATATACCGGACAGTGTTTATGGATATGGCGATCAAGGGGATTATGGCAAAGAGGGCAAGGCTGAACACCATTCGGGAATAATCTTCTATGCTGCACCAGGCGGCACTTGTCTTGAAGAGTCTGCGAACCTGACGGAATTTCTCTTTTGCGCGCAGGGAAGTATAAATTGAAATACCTGTCAGGCATATGCCCATACGCACATAAGCGAGCCTGAACAAGTCCGCGATCAGGGCGCTTGTCAGGACAAGAAGAGATGAAGAAACGAGAATCAACACCCCGGAGACCCAGAATGCCTCTTCGGAGGAAGGGCACATCAAGAGCATAGAAACCACAACGGACAATGCCGTAGGAGCCGAAAAGAAGAGTTCGGGAATATCGAATTTAAAGAAATCAAAACAGGCGACAATACCCAGGATAAACAAGGGAACTATCACGAATAAGAGTCGGAATCTCAAAGTTTTTTTCATTTCCCATATTTTTTGAGTTTGGGCAAATATGGGTATTAAAAACCCTCTCAGCGGGGTTTGAACAGGGGTATTAGAAAAAATATCCTATTTTTTTATTTTTTGAGCAGTTTTTATGGTGTCGAAACCCCTGCCATAAACTCCGGTTACAGAGGTTACGGAGAGGAAAGCCTCTGGATCTATTGCCTTTATGTAGCGCAGGAACAGATTGAGATCGGTTTTTCTTGTCATAACCATAAGAACTTTCGTAGGCTGTTTGGTGTACCAGCCCTGACCTTCAAGAACAGTAACTCCCCTGTTGAGTTCATTTGTGATTGCATCGGCTATCATGTCGTACTTGTGGGAGAGAACTATTATCTGCACCGACTGGCGGCTTCCTGAAAGATACATGTCAAGCACCGTACTGCATGTGACCACGAGCAGGAAACCATAGACTATAGTGGTGATTTTATCCACTAAAGGCATAAGCGAACCGTCGGCTGTATAGGAAGGAACGAGCAAGGATGAAAGTATTATGAAAACATCCATTGAAAGTATCATTCTGCCCGGGGAAATATTGCGATATTTGTTTACTATGAGCGCTATTATGTCTGTGCCTCCGGTACTTCCGCCCTGGTTCATTGAAATCCCTATTCCGACACCCGTGAGTATGCCGCCCATGAGCGTACTCATAAGCTTTCCGTTGTTCATTGCAAGGTCCTGGATGAAGCCGGCAGGTATAATATCCTGAAAAACGTTCATCCCTATTGAGGCCAGTATCATGGCATATACTGTCTTTGAGCCGAAATTCTTTCCGAGCACAGACAAGGCGCAGATAATCAGGACAACATTCACTCCGAAATATGTATATCCTATTTTCACCGCTCCCCCCGTCGCATATTGGACTATGGCGGCGACACCTGTCACGCCTCCTCCTATAAGATTGTTGGGGACAAGGAAAATTGTCCAGCCCAACACATAAATTGCAATACCTACCGTAATAAGGAGATATTCCTTAATTCCTCTAAACAGCGAATGTTTACCGAGAGCGCTGACTTTACTGTTCATTTTTATGCTCTTTTTTCTTTCTTTCTATACCTGTTTTTATTTCCTCAAACCCCTCTCCATACACACTGCTTGCCGGAGACACAGACATGAATGCCTTGCTGTCTATTCTTTTGACAGCCTTGGTAAGCAGGTAAAGTTCTGTCTTGCGGGCGAGAACAAGGAGTACATCCCTGTCCTTTTTAGTGTACCAGCCCGTAGCGTGAAGCACCGTCGCCCCTCTGTCCATATCCTTTATTATATAATCTCCAATCTCCTCGAATTTGTTGGAGAACACCAGCACCAGCACCGAACTGCGGCTTCCCATAAGCAGGAAATCAAGCAGCAGTGCGAGCACAGCCATGGCAATATATCCGTATATGACATCGTAGAAATGCATGCCCTCAAGGAAAAAGAGCGAGCTTATGATAATCAGATCGATGGTAAAAAAAATCTTTCCTACGGAAATAGGATAATACTTGTTCACCACAAGACCTATAATATCGCTGCCGCCCGTGCTGCCGCCCCTTTGGAATATTATTGCAAGAGCGATTGCCTCAAGTCCTCCTCCGAGCACAGGGACAAGCAGTTTTTCGGGGATGTAAAGGGCATTTCCCTCCACAGCCGCAAGTCCGTGGAATTTGGGTATGAGGGCGAAAAGCAAGGTTGTTACTGCGATGCAATATATGGAACGGAAGCCGAAAGAGGTGCCGAACACAAAAACGGCAGACAGGAGAAGCAGAGCGTTAAGCCCGATATATGACACGGAAACAGGAATTACCCCTCCCGTAGCCATTTCAATAATAGAGCAAAGGCCTGTCAGTCCTCCGCTGACAACATTATTCGGAATCATCACCACTTCCCAGGATATGGCGTACAATATGGCACCGAAAGTGAGTATTCCGTAATCTTTCAGTACAGGAAGAACTTTTGCCCTACTAATCTCCATACTAAAATTATTTCAATACTATATTGACGATTTTGCCGGGAACGACTATCACTTTTACGATACTCTGCCCGCCCAGATATTTTGAAGTCTGCTCCATCGCCCTTACCTCCGCTTCAACCTCATCTTTCCCCATTGACTTGGGAAGTTCTACCGTAAATCTTGTCTTGCCGTTGAAAGAAACGGCATAAGTTGCGTTGTTCTCAAGAGTGTATTCCTTGTGGTATTCAGGGAATCTTGCATCCGTGACTGTGGTACTGTGTCCGAGGGACGCCCAGAGCTCCTCTGAAATATGAGGGGCGAAAGGACTCAGGAGCACCACAAGGGGTTCAAGTATTTCGCGCTTGCTGCATTTAAGTGCAGTGAACTCGTTGAGCGCAATCATAAATGCACTTATACTTGTATTGAATGAGAAATTCTCAATATCCTCTTTTTCCTTGCCTATCAGTTTATGGAGGACTTTCAGTTCCTCCGCAGTAGCCTTTTCCTCCGTCACTATCCAGCCGTTCTGATTGTAGAACAGCCTCCAGAAACGCTTCAGAAAGCGGTTTACCCCGTCAATTCCTTTCGTATCCCAAGGCTTGCTCTGTTCCACAGGCCCGAGGAACATTTCGTATAGACGAAGAGTATCCGCGCCGTAAGTGTCGCAGATAATATCCGGATTGACGACATTATACATGGACTTGCTCATCTTTTCCACAGCCCAGCCGCAGACGTATTCCCCGTCTTCAAGAATAAATTCCGCGTCCTCAAACTCCGGACGCCATTTTCTGAACGCCCCTATATCGAGCCTGTCATTGTGTACAATGTTCACATCCACATGTATTTCAGTGGTTTCGTACTTCGCCTTGAGACCGTATGACACGAATTTATTTGTGCCTACTATACGATATACGAAATTTGAACGCCCCTGAATCATTCCCTGATTGATGAGTTTCCTGAAAGGCTCTTTTGTGCATACATAGCCGAGGTCGAAAAGGAACTTGTTCCAGAAGCGGGAGTAGATAAGATGACCCGTAGCATGCTCTGTGCCGCCTACATAAAGGTCTACATCACGCCAATATTCATCGACTTTCTTATCCACGAGAGCAGTATCGTTTTTCGGGTCCATATAGCGCAGATAATAAGCGGAAGAGCCCGCAAAACCTGGCATAGTGCTGGTTTCGAGAGGATAGCCCTTGTAGGTCCAATCCTTGGCACGGGCGAGTGGGGGCTCGCCTGTAGGCTTGTAAGATTCAATTTCAGGGAGCTCCAAAGGCAGATCCTTCTCATCGACAGGAGCAGGAATGCCGTTCTTGTAATAAATCGGGAACGGCTCGCCCCAATAGCGTTGACGCGAGAAAATAGCATCGCGCAGGCGGTAATTTGTCTTTCTGCGTCCAAGTCCTTTCTCCTCCACATAATCCTTTGCCTTCTCGATCGCAACTGCCACGTCCAAACCGTCGAGAAAGCCGCTGTTGCACATTTTCCCGTCTTTGGCATCGAACGAAGTTTCCGAAACGTCGCAGCCTTCTATGATGGGAATTATAGGAAGACCGAACTTGCGCGCAAAGGCATAGTCGCGGCTGTCGTGCGCAGGAACAGCCATAATCGCTCCCGTGCCATAGCCTGCAAGCACATACTCGGAAATCCATATAGGGATGTCCTCCCCTGTTATCGGATTCACTCCATAAGAGCCGGAAAACACTCCGGTAACGAGCTTGGTCTCGGATATGCGCTCGCGCTCCGTCTTCTTTTTGACTTCATTCACATAGGTCTCCACCGCATCTTTCCTGTCCCGGGAAGTGAGTTGCGGGACAAGTTCGGACTCGGGGGCAAGGACCATGAATGTAACCCCGAAGATAGTGTCTACGCGTGTTGTGAACACGGTCACGGGCATCTGTCTCCCGTCACACTTTGTATTGAAAACAAGTTCTGTCCCCGAAGATTTGCCTATCCAGTTGCGCTGCATTTCTTTCAGGGAATCCGTCCAGTCCACGGTTTCAAGATCTTCCAGAAGACGCTCCGAATATGCGGAAACCCTCAGCTGCCACTGTTTCATCTTCTTCTGCTCCACAGGAAAACCTCCGCGCACGCTAAGACCGTCTTTCACCTCGTCATTTGCCAGAACGGTACCCAGCCCCTCGCACCAATTGACGGAAGTCTCGCCCTGATAGGCTATGCGGTAGTTCATAAGTATGTCGGACTTTTCCTTTTCGTCTGCCGCCGCCCATATTCGGGGAGTAATGTCTTCGTAGCCTTCGACAGCGAATTTCTCCACGAGGGTGCCTATAGGACGCGCCTTGTCCTCGGCAGGGTCGTACCAGCTGTCAAACATTTTCAGGAAAGCCCATTGAGTCCATTTGTAGAACTTGGGATCGCAGGTGCGCACTTCCCTGTCCCAATCGTATGAGAAGCCGATTCTGTCAAGCTGCTTGCGATAACGTGCGATATTCACGGCTGTGGTCTTCTCCGGATGCTGCCCCGTCTGAATGGCATACTGCTCCGCAGGAAGCCCGAAAGCATCATAGCCCATAGGGTGCAGCACATTGAAGCCGCAAAGGCGCTTGTAACGGGAAAATATATCGCTTGCAATATATCCGAGAGGATGTCCCACATGCAATCCTGCACCCGAAGGGTACGGAAACATGTCCAAAACATAATATTTGGGTTTTGAGGCATCCTCTGACGCGCGGTAGATTTTCTTTTCCGCCCAATATGCCTGCCACTTGCTCTCTATTGACTTAAAATCGTATTCCATAGATATTATTTTTCTATTATTCCTGCAGATTCGCAGAGTTTGTCCGCCCTTACTTTCTGCAATAACGCTTCCATTTCCTTCCTGTCGTCACCCATGCCCGCAGTCACCGCAACGAGCGGGCCGCGCTTTATAAGCCGGGCGTCATAACCTTTTTTTATAGCCGCGCGGCACAGGCGTTTCGCATTCTCGATATTGCGGAACTGCCCCAAAAGCACTGCATATTTCGCCTCGAAAGGCACAATCGCCTTTCCTCTGTCAGCCAAGGCTTCGGCTGCTCTGAGGCTGTCCGCACGTGCAAGGGAGTCTTTTATCGCCTTGCGGGAGATTTCCAGCAATTCCAGATTACGGGCATGTTCCGCTTTCTCGTCGGCTATGGCGCGGCGCTTGATTTCTATGTCATCGGATGTGGGACGACCCGCGAGGCGGCGAAAAAAGTCGCAGCCCGTAAAGACGCTCAAGCTAAGCAGAAATACAAGTGAAAGCGTAAAATATGTTTTCAAATTTCTTTTCATTCCGAGAGGCAAATTTACTGAAAACCGGGGGATTTCCCAATATCAAATTTCCGTCCCGTCACAGTCAAAAGCTTTTACTATTTTGGTGACAAGGGGATGTCTTACTATATCTTCATTGGCAAACTCAATTATAGCGACTCCCTTGATGCTTTTGACAAGACGTATGCCGCGAAGCAGGCCCGAATCCTCTTTGCGCGGAAGATCCACCTGAGAGGCATCTCCGGTGACAATGAACTTGGCGTTAGGCCCCATTCGCGTCAGGAACATTTTCAGCTGCCCCAAGTTCGTGTTCTGCGCCTCGTCCAATATCACACACGCCCGGTCGAGGGTACGTCCGCGCATATATGCCAAAGGAGCTATCTGTATAGTGCCTTCCGCGATGAATTCCTGCAATTTTTTAGAGGGGATCATATCTCCCAGCGCATCGTAAAGAGGCTGCAGATAAGGGTCAAGTTTATCTTTCAAATCCCCTGGAAGAAAGCCCAGTCTCTCCCCTGCCTCCACGGCAGGACGGGTCAGTATGATGCGTTTTATTTCACGATTCTTCAAAGCACGCACTGCAAGAGCTATGGCAATGTATGTCTTGCCCGTGCCGGCAGGTCCTACGGCAAAGAGTAAATCATTCTCAAAATATGCCTTTACCATGTCCTGCTGGCGCGCATTGCGGGCTTTTACGGGCTTGCCGTCCGTAGTGTGTACAATCACCGCATCCGCATTGAGACGAAACTGCTCGCTTGAAGTCTCTCCGTCGAAGATTTCCTCTACATCGTAGACCGTAATATTCATTTTGCGAAGCCTGCGCTCTATCAGAAGGGCAAGTTTGGTCTCGAATTGCTCAATCTGCGCATCTTTCCCGTCAAGTATAATTTCCGTCCCGCGCGCAACTACCTTGAGACCGGGGAAATAGCTGCAGAATGCTTCGAGTATCTTATTGCCTGCCCCGTAAAGGTCCACCGGGTCTATAGCCTCAAGTTTAATGGTTTTCTTCATATCTTTTCAAAGTCTGTATCATATTGTCATAGTCCGAAGGATTCAACCATTCGTCTCTACGATTTATATATTCCACCACAGGAATGGTCATATAGGTATTTTTCAATCTTCCCGGAAGAGTACACCACAGCCAGCTCAATTCGGGTTCCAGCATTTTCATTTCCTTTCCCTGCTTTACAAAACGCAGAGTGACGAGCAGCCCGAGCCTGGTGTTGCGTGCACTCATGTTAGATACGCAATTGCCCACCGAATACACCACCGGCACTTTCTTGCCTCCCTGTCCGCAGAAATGCGAAGTGTCCTGCACTACATGAGGGTGGGAGCCCAATATACAATCCACACCCTGACGTGCAAGCCATTCGGCAAGTTTCTGCTGCGAAGCGTTGGAATGGGTTTTATATTCGATGCCCCAATGCGGGAAAGCTACGATAAAATCCACATTGAAAGCATGCAGACGCCTGATATCGGAGGCAAGGGAATCCCTGTCGGTCAAGCGTATTCCCGATTGCTTTTCTATATGGGGTGCATTAGTCCCGTAACTGAAGTTCAAAAATCCTATCCGTATCCCTTTGGAGTCAAGGAAATCAGGCATTTTACCCATTTTCCTATATATATCGAGTGTTCTTTCATAGCCTTTAAGCCCCCTGTCAAGTATATGATTGTTGGCAGTCAGAAAGACATCGATACCGCAGTCGGAAAGATATTGTGCATAGGCGTCAGGAGCACTGAAGGCGGGATAGCCGGTGTAGGGTTCGCCTCCAAGCGAAAATTCAAGATTGGCCACGGCAATATCCGCCTTCGAGAGCAGGGGACGTATGGGCTCGAGGAAAGTCGTACAATCGTAGTCGAGCTGTGCCTTGTGCATCATGACATCCCCCACAAACACCAATGAAACAGTGTCAGAGCGCTCTTGGGCGTGTATTCTTGCTTCTCCCGCAAACAAGATTCCCAGCCCTATGCCTGTGCACAAGACCAGGAATGATGTAGGATTATTTTTCAATTTTCGGGTCAATTATTTACCCTGATTTGCCTGAAAGAAATCGTTATACTTGTTATACTTATCCATCCATTCCGCACTTTCAGTACGGAAACGGAAGCATACGTTCTTCAGATATTCGGAGATACCCGTCTTGGTAACTTCATTCTTAGTCAGCTCAAAAGCCTTTTCAAAAGGCTCTACGCTCTTCTTCCAGTACTCCTCGAACTTGTTGTAAAGTTCCATATACTTGGCATCATCGGTCTCCTTGCTCGCCTCATCGAAAGTGGACACTCCTCTGTTGTAATTGAGTATGCCCTCGCCGACCCAACCGAACTCGTATTCCGGATTGATTTCCGCACACTTGCGGTATGCTTCAATTGCCTGCTCATACTGACCGAGTTTCTCGTGTATATTACCCTCCACGTAGTAGAGAGAGACATTGGTAGGCTCGTTTTTCTTCGCAGTCTCGAGAAGTTCAAAAAGACGGTCCTGATTGCCGTTGCTGCCGATGTAGAAATTTATAAGAGAAATCAGAATCGGCTGGCTCTGAGGGAACTTGATGAAGCCCTCCTCAAGATATTTCTGCTGTGTGAGGGTGTCGAGCTGCTTGCCTGCAATATCGCCGAGTTTTGCAAACACTTCACCATCGGTGTAGTAGTATCCGTAATCGAGACACTCTTTGAAGAGCTTGTTCGCACGGTCCAAATCATTTGCTGCCCATGCCGTGAATGCCGCATTGTAGATAAACGAAGTGTCGATTTTATTGTACGGCTCGGTCTGGGAAGCCCTCACTACATCCTCGAAGAGTTTGCTTGCTTCGGCATTGTTCTGAAGATTGTAAGCATTGTAGGCATCGTTGACGTATTTATCCTTGATGAGAACTATACCCTCGCTGATTTTCTTGTTTTCTTTGCCCTTAGGGTCAAGCTCATGAGCTTTCTTATATGCCTTGAGCGCCTCACCGAGAGCATTCTCGACAACTGGTTTTGTAACCACAATCATAGCGATTTGTTTCTGGGAGTTGAAGTATAGGTCCTTGTTTTCATAAGGCACCTTTACATAAGACTGACCGCCTATGCTTACTTCTTGAGGCTCGCCGCTCGGCTTCTCTTTGAAAGTAAGGGCAAGCTCCTGCTGACTTGCCCCCAGCCAGAGACTGCTTGTAGGAAGATTATAGGCATCAATGTAAGCCTTCGCAAGTTTCATCCAAGTGGCAGGCTTATCTGCTTTCTTAGGATTTTCTGTCTGCTCTTTTGCCTTGTTGATTGCTTTAATTGCATTTTCAACGGCATCGTTTGACTGCGCATTCGCGTAAGTGAGCGAAGCTATCATAGCCAAAACCAATAGAATTTTTTTCATGGCAGTTATTATTTAATTTTTAAACATTCGATTTACAATTCCCGTGCCTACTCCGTACTTTCCGTTTCCTGCCCATCGGCAAAATCGTCCGCTTCATCCTCTGCGGCTGCCACTGCGGATACGGCTGCAATACTGTCGTTTTCACGTATATTGATGAGTTTTACTCCCTGGGTTGCACGACCCGCCACTCTGATTTCGGTCACGTGCATCCTTATTGTTACACCCGACTTGTTGATAATCATAAGGTCGTTATCCTCGGTCACATTCTTGAGAGCGACGAGGTCTCCGGTCTTCTCTGTTATGTTTATAGTCCTGACACCCTTTGCACCCCGGTTGGTAAGCCTGTACTCTTCAGGGTCGGTGCGCTTGCCGAAGCCGTTTTCCGACACAACAAGTATGGTGTGTGAGGCAGCATCTTCCGCCTTAGGATCGTAGGACACCATACCTATCACCTCATCATCTTCGTCTATGTCTATGCCCCTTACACCCATGGATGTGCGTCCGAGCACGCGGGCATCGGTTTCGTTAAAGCGGCAACAGCGACCCTTGCGGGCTGCAATCATAAGCTGCTCGTCGCCCGTAGTGAGTATAGCGTCGAGGAGAGAGTCGCCCTCCCTGAAGTTTATTGCTATTATACCCTTGCCGCGGCTTCTTCTGTTGGAAAATTCCGTAAGTTCCACTCTCTTGAGCACGCCCTTCCTGGTCACAAGCACGACAAAGTGGCTTGAAGTGTAATCAGGGTCTTCGATCTTTGCCGCATTCAGATAGGTCTTTATCATGTCGTCCTGATCGATTGCAAGTATATTCTGTACTGCACGGCCTTTGCTCGTACGTGAGCCCTCCGGAATTTCGTAGACCTTGAGGCGGTAGCACATACCCTTTTCGGTAAAGAACAGCATGGTGCTGTGCATATTAGCCACATATATATGCTCTATAAAGTCTTCGTCACGGGTCGCGCTGGCCTTCTTGCCTACGCCTCCGCGGGACTGGGCCTGGAACTCGTTGAGAGGGGTCCGCTTGATATAACCCATGTGGGAAATGGTTATCACCACATCTTCGTCGGCGTAGAAGTCTTCAGGGTTGAATTCCTCCGCAGAGAGCGTAATCTCCGTACGGCGTGCGTCCCCGTACTTCGCCTTGAGTTCCATTGTCTCGTTCTTGACTATTTCAAGCTGCTTTTCCTCGCTTCCGAGGATTTCGTTGCAGCGGGCGATGAATTTTTCGAGTTCCTCATACTCTGCCTGCAATTTTTCCTTTTCCAAGCCCGTAAGCTGGCGCAGACGCATTTCCACGATTGCGGATGCCTGAATCTCGGTGAATCCGAAGGTGGAGATCAGGGAAGCTTTCGCATCATCGACGCTCTTGGAAGCCCTGATTATTGAAATAATTTCGTCAATTACATCTATTGCCTTGAGGAGGCCCTCCAGAATATGGGCACGTTTCTGCGCTTTCTCCAGCTCAAATCTGGTCCTGCGCACAACGACCTCATGACGGAAATCAACGAAATTCTTTATTATGTCCTTGAGAGTGAGCGTCTGCGGACGGCCATTCACAAGGGCTACATTATTTATGGCAAAACTTGACTGAAGGGCGGTATATTTGAAGAGAGTGTTCAGCACAACGCTCGAATTGGCATCTTTTTTCACAACAAACACTATCCTCACGCCCTCACGGTTGGTAAGTTCCTTGATGTCGGAGATACCCTCTATCTTCTTGTCCACCACCATTTCGCCGATGCGTTTTATCATATCGGCCTTATTCACCATATAAGGGACTTCCGTCACCACTATGGTTTCGCGTCCGCGTTCGTCTTCTTCTATTTCCGTTTTTGCGCGTACGACAACTTTTCCACGACCTGTGGTATAGGCATCGATAATGCCCTGACGTCCCTGTATTATGCCTCCTGTCGGGAAATCCGGTCCTTTGATGTGCTGCATCAGCCCCTCGACATCTATTTCGGGGTTATCGACATAAGCGCAGATGGCATCGCAACACTCGGAAAGATTGTGTGGAGCCATATTGGTCGCCATACCTACGGCAATGCCCGAGGAGCCGTTCAAAAGAAGCAAAGGAGCCTTTGTAGGAAGCACCGTGGGTTCCGGAATGGTATCATCAAAGTTAAGCGCAAAATTTACCGTATCCTTATCGAGATCAGAGAGGACATCCTCCGTAATCTTTTCAAGCTTGGCTTCGGTATAACGCATTGCGGCAACGGGGTCGCCGTCCATGGAACCGAAGTTACCCTGTCCGAAAATCAGAGGATAGCGCTGATTCCAGTTCTGGGCAAGGCGTGCCATTGCATCATACACGCTTGAATCACCGTGAGGGTGAAATTTACCGAGGACCTCGCCGACGATACGTGCCGATTTCTTGGTCTGTCCCCCGTAGCTCAAGCCAAGGCCGTCCATTCCGAAAAGCACTCTTCTCTGCACAGGTTTAAGACCGTCTCTCACATCGGGAAGTGCTCTCGAGACTATGACAGACATCGAGTAGTCGATGTACGCCGTCCTCATTTCGTGATCAATTTCCACCGGCTCTATAACGCCGGTAAATTGTTCATTTTTGATTTCTTCGTTATCCATTATTTCTTATTTATATGCTTATTGTGTACAAACGTACAAAGATAGTAAATAATGGCGGAAAAAGCAATAAAAATCAGGCGAAACGAACATCTCCGCCCACGCCTTGAGCCCCCACAAGGACAAGATCGAGCTCGTCCACAAGCTCAAGTAAAGTCTCGAGAGATTTCTCTGAAGAAATCATTGAATTAAGAATTCCAAAATTGCACTCTGTGTTTTTCATAACGCATTTGTTTTTGTTTCCGAGAGCAAAATTAATCCGCAATTGTGCCAATGTAAGGCACAGATGTGTTTTTTGTTTAAAAACACTCTTTTTGCAGGAAGGAAGAAAGTGTCTTTCCCTGAAAAACTTTACCTTTGTGCATAGGTCCAAACCCTCATCGTCCAAATCCTAAACAATTGGGGTATTATATAGTAACAGTAATCAGAGAAATGAAAACATTATAATATCATGAAAGCAATAATATTCGCATTAACAGCATTATTGGGGTTATTACCCATACAAGCGGATAAAAACGACAACGCTTTAAAGGCGAACATGGACAAGTGCGATTTCACACCAAAGCCGTTTGCGTACGGACCAGGTGCAAAATTGTATTCATGGTCAGACATCGCAATCTGGTACACAGAAATACTACAGGACTTCAAGGTATATAAAGACATTCAGAGGAAAACATATGATATGATGTCTCAATGTGCCGGCGGAGAGATTGGACACATGGAATTTGACGCTAAATTCAGGATGAAAGGAAATGAAAACATACTTTGTCTGATGTCATACACCGTAGTGGAGGTCTTTGGTTGCATTTTGGCAATAACGACGCCACAAGGGAAAGTATTAGACACCATAGATGTAAGTCTTGGAGGATATGGAATAAATCTACAACAATTCATAATTGATGAAGAAGATAATATCCATGTATATACTTTCATTCCCGAGGAAACAGAATCTTTTCCTATAGAGAAATGTTGTGTTCCGCCTTTCAAGACATTCAAGGGGAAGGTAAAAGAAGCGGTGTATACCATATCGGGAAATCGATTCATACTCAAGGGAACCATATATAGTGAAACAAAATATTTACCCTGTAAGAAAGAATACAATGAACTACCTGATCTTTGGGATTTATAGAATCGGAGACTAATAAACTCATAGCACATATTTCTTCTTTCTCATAAAACAGCTACTTTTGCCACAAGACCAATACATTAACTGATAATAACTAAACGGGATCATTGGAGATGTAGGGACAAAAGTAAAAACTCCTGAACCTAACAAGAGGCAGGCGGCTTGTCCATAAAAACCGCACGGTTTTGTTCTTATCCGCAATCACTGGATGCTCAAAATGAAAACATTATAATACCATGAAAGCAATAATATTCGCGTTAATAGCATTATTAGGGTTATTACCCGTACAATGGGATAGCAATGACAATTCTTTGAAGCAGAATATGGACAACTGCGATTTCACACCAAAACCTTTTGTGTTCGGACCAGGTGCAAAATTGTATTCATGGTCCAACATATCACTTTGGTACACAGTTATCACACCGGATTTCAAGGTATACAAAGACCTCCAGATGAAAACATATGATATGATGTCTAAATGTGCCGACGGAGAAATCGGTGATTTGGATTTTTATGCTAAATTCAAGATAAATGGGACAGAAAATGTACTTTGTCTGGTATCATATACAGTCGTAGAGATTTTTGGGAGTATGTTGGTGGTGTCAACTCCGCAAGGAGATGTTTTAGATATTCTCGATGTAAGTCTTGGAGCGGCAGGAATGAATTTGAGACAATTCAGAATTGATGAAGCAGATAATATCTATGTATATACTTTCATTCCCGAGGAAGCACAATCGTTCCCAATAGAATACTGTGCCGTCCCTCCTTTCA
>CAUUCY010000039.1:0-16677 GCA_963543835.1 uncultured Bacteroidales bacterium | reverse complement strand
CATCGAGCAGGTCTTTGTGCTCGCGGATGAAATCCTCGCCCATTTTATGCACTTGAGATATGCTTATTTCATTTTCCCTAAGATCTTCCACCTCGTCGAGGACTATTATTTTCTCCACGAGAGGGGTGTCAGTCACAACCTTGCGCACTTTCGGCAGCTGCTGTGCGGAAGTCACGACAAAGCGTGAATCCGAATGCTTTATTCTGAAGAGCAGGTCGTTCGTCTCCTCAAGCTTTATTGAGAGAGGGACATCCACCGCGCCTGCATAGAGTATGCCGAGTTCGGCAAGAATCCAGAGATTGCGTCCTTCGGAAATAAGGGCGACTCTGTCGCCTTTGTTTACACCTAAAGCCATAAAGCCTGCGGCAAGACACAAGCTCTCCTCGCGAGTTTTTCTGAAAGAAGTTTCGGTCCAGACGCCGTCCAGCTTTTCACGAAGAAAAGTCTTGTCGGCGTAAAGTTCACAGTAATGGTCAACAAATTGAAGAATTGTAGGTTTTGAATTCATTATTCTTGAGTTTTAATTGTGTCTTTGCCCGAAAAAAGTCCGAATAACTGAGCGTCTATCATGTCAGTCACTTTTTGGAAATCTTCGGGTTTATTGCCGAATTTGATATTATCGGCATCAATTATCAGAAGTTTGCCTTCATAGTCTTTTATCCAGTTCTCGTATCTGTCGTTAAGACCGGTAAGATAGTCTATGCGTATTCCCTTTTCGTAGTCGCGGCCGCGCTTCTGTATCTGGGAAACAAGGTTGGGGATAGTCGAGCGCAGGTAAATGAGAAGATCGGGCACGCCCACGAGAGACATCATAAGGTCGAAGAGATCGCAGTAATTCTCGAAATCCCGGGTGCTCATCAAACCCATAGAATGAAGATTCGGGGCGAAAATGCGCGCATCCTCATATATGGTGCGGTCCTGAATGATGACTTCGTCGCTGTTCACTATATCCACAACATCCTTGAAACGCTTGTTCAGGAAGTATATCTGCAGATTGAAAGACCAGCGCTCCATATCCTCATAGAAGTCATTGAGGTAGGGGTTGTAATCCACCGACTCGAATTTAGGAATCCAGCCGTAATGGGCTGCAAGCATTTTTGTAAGAGTGGTTTTGCCACTTCCTATATTTCCGGCTATCGCGATATGCATATCAAAAATGATTAAACGGACAAAGATACATAATAATTAGAAAAGTCCATAGAGCTGCGCGTCAATCTTGTCCGTGATGGAGGAAAAGTCCTCGGGTCTGTTCTGGAAATCAAGATTGTCGGCTTCTATGACAAGCAAAGGGTCTTTGTAGGAGGCTATCCAATCCTCATAGCGACGGTTCAGACCGTCGAGATACTCCAGGCTCATCCCCTGCTCATAATCGCGTCCGCGCTTCTGTATACGGGACACGAGCTGCGGGACCGAAGAACGCAGGTAGATGAGAAGGTCGGGCGCCTTTACCATTTTCATCATAAGATTGAAAATTTCCATATAGGTGTCATAGTCACGCTGGGAGAGATTGCCCATAGCCTTGTTGTTCGCCACGAAAATATATACCCCCTCAAAAAGAGTGCGGTCCTGGATTATCACCTCCCGACTTCGGGTAATTTCCAGCACATCATTGAAGCGTTGCGCAAGGAAATAGGTCTCAAGATTGTAGGACCAGCGCGGAATATCCTTATAATAGTCTTCCAGATACGGATTGTAAGTGACGGATTCGAACTTCGGCGTCCAGCCGTAGTGCTCTGCGAGCATTGTTGTGAGCGTAGTTTTCCCGCAACCTATATTCCCTGCTATACCTATGTGCATATTCTCTTCGATTATAATTACAAAATTAGCAAAACTTGTCGTAATTTTGTGGGTTAATCGTAAAATAATGGTACAGATAATAAATTTTGTTTTCGGCAATTACAGGGAGCGTTGTTATATATGCTTCGACAAAGAGTTCAGGGAAGCGGTGATAGTGGACCCGGGCGCAAGCGCCGGAGAAGAGCTGGAGAGCATATACGGCTTGGTGGAAAAAGAGGGTTTGAGCATCAAGGCCATCGCGCTGACACATTGTCATTTCGACCATATTTACGGAGTGAAGGCGTTGCAGGAGCGCTACGGGGCGCCGGTGTACATGCACCCGGCGGACGAGCGGCTGCTGGAGCTGATGCAGCGCGAGTGCGGGCGTTTCCACATGCCGCTGCCTGACACCACTTTCACGCGCTGTCATATCGCCTCCGGCGAAAAAATTGCAGTACGCGGGGTCACATTGGAAGTCATAGAAAGCCCGGGGCACACTCCCGGCAGTATATGCTTCCACGACAGCGCGGCAAAGATAATCTTCACGGGCGACACGCTTTTTGCCGGGGCTATAGGCAGGACGGATTTCGATTACGGGGACTATGACAGGCTGATAGTCGGGATTATGGACCGCCTTATGGGTCTGGACGCCGACACGGCGGTGTTCCCCGGCCACGGTCGCAGCACCACAATAGGAGAAGAGCGCACCCACAACCCTTTCCTGCAGCCTTTCAATGAAAAATATGCCGACACCGACGAAGTGGAGGGAATAGAAATAAATGGACAATAAAGACAGCTACATAGTTATCGAGGGAGCCAGGGCACACAACCTAAAGAACGTGAATCTCAGCATTCCGCGCGGAAAGTTCGTGGTTGTTACGGGCCTGAGCGGCAGCGGCAAGTCATCTCTCGCCTTCGACACCCTCTATGCCGAAGGTCAGAGACGCTATATGAACACGCTTTCGCCTTACGCAAAGCATTTCACGGGCATACTCGAGAAGCCCGAGGTCGAGAATATCACAGGGCTCAGCCCGATCATAGCCATAGAGCAGAAGACCACAGGCAACAATCCGCGCTCGACTGTGGGTACAATAACCGAAATATACGATTTCCTGCGTCTGTTATATGCCAAAGCCTCCACGGCCTATTCCCCGGCAACGGGAAAAGCTATGGTGCGCTACACCGATGCGCAGATAGTAGAGCTGATAATGCGCAATTACGAGGGGCGCAAATGCCTGCTTCTCTCTCCTCTCGTGCGCGGACGCAAAGGACACTATCGCGAACTCTTCGAGAGTCTTAGAAAGAAAGGCTACTCACAAGTGCGCATCGACGGAGAAATCACAAACCTCAACGAAGCGGAGGCTCTCGACAGATACAAGGTGCATTTCATAGAGCTCGTGGTGGACAAACTCAAGCCCGGGAGCGGAGACGAAAAGCGCATTAGGGACAGCGTGATGAACGCAATAAATATGGGCAAAGGCTCGCTTGCCGTACTCGATGTGGAAAAGGACGAATTAAAGCACTTTTCAAAACATCTTGTGGATATGGAAAGCGGACTTTCGCTCCAGGAGCCCCATCCTCACTCTTTCTCTTTCAATTCGCCCGAAGGCTACTGCCCTTATTGCAAGGGACTCGGGACAGTACAGGACGTAAATATGGACGCGATGATTCCCGATCGCAGCAAGTCGATAGCAGAAGGTGGCATAGTTCCGCTCGGACCTGTAAGGGAAAATCATAAATTCGACATAATACGCGCAATCTCCCGCAAATACGGCTTCTCCCTGCACGAGCCCATAGAGGAAATACCGGAAGAGGCCCTGACCCTCATACTGTTCGGCTCGGAGGACCTTATAAGGGTGGGCAACGATTCTTTCTCGGAAATGCTACAGTTCGATGGAGTTGCGGCAAATATCGAAGACAGGGTGCTGTGCCCCAAATGTCACGGGACCCGTCTCAACGAAGAGAGCCAATATTTCAGGATAGACGGGAAGACCATCTCCGAAGTTTCGGCAATGGAAATTTCGGAACTGCAAAAATGGTTGTCGGCACTTCCCGGCAGATTGGGCAAGCGCGAGAAAGCAATCGCCCGCGACATACTCAAGGAACTTGGCGAGAGAGTGGAGTTCCTGCTCGATGTGGGACTTGAGTACCTCACTCTCGACCGCGCCACAGCCTCGCTTTCCGGAGGAGAATCCCAGCGCATAAGACTCGCCACACAGATAGGCTCAAAACTTGTCAATGTGATGTACATCCTTGACGAGCCGAGCATAGGTCTGCACCAAAGGGACAACCGAAAATTGATAAATTCCCTCAAAAAGTTACGTGACGAGGGCAATAGCGTCATAGTTGTGGAACACGATCTTGAAACAATGCTGTCGGCGGACTGGCTGGTGGATGTGGGTCCCGGGGCAGGCAGCCAGGGGGGTGAAATATGTTTCAACGGCAGTTCGGGCGCAGCCTCGGACAAGAACGCTTCCGTCAGCGAGGACTCGGTGACCCTGAAATATCTCAGAGGGGAGAAAAAAATCAAAGTCCCCCAGAAGCGGCGCAAAGGCAACGGCAGGACTCTGGAGCTCACGGGGGCATGCGGGAACAATCTGAAAGATATTAGTCTGAAACTGCCTCTCGGCTGCCTAATAGGCGTAAGCGGAGTGAGCGGCAGCGGCAAATCCTCACTCATCTCCGACACCCTTATGCCCATTCTCAAAGCCAAATTTTACCATGGAAAGCAAAAGGCGCTTCCTTACAAGGAAATCATAGGGATTGAGAACATAGACAAACTGATAGAAATTGATCAGAGCCCCATAGGCCGCAGTCCACGAAGCAATCCTGCAACATTCACAGGTGTTTTCAACGACATACGCTCGCTTTTCGAGCAGACTCCGGACGCCAAAGTGCGGGGCTTCAAGGCAGGACGTTTCTCATTCAATGTTGCGGGAGGGCGCTGCGAAGAATGCAAAGGAGCCGGCATAAAAGTAATAGAAATGAACTTTCTGCCCTCCGTGAATGTGCTTTGCGACGAGTGTCGCGGACGGCGTTACAAAGAGGACACTCTCGCGGTGAAATACAAGGGCAAGAACATCAATGACGTGCTGGAAATGCCTATAAGCGAAGCTTATGAGTTCTTCCGTTCTCACGCCAAAATAGCCTCCAAACTCAAAGCCCTCGTAGATGTGGGGCTTGGTTATGTTCATCTGGGGCAGAGCGCCGTCACCCTTTCGGGAGGTGAATCGCAGCGAATGAAACTCGCAGCAGAACTCTTCCGTACGGCAACGGGGAACACCCTTTACATACTTGACGAGCCGACGACAGGATTGCATTTCGATGACATCAAGGCGCTCATGAAAGCCCTCGACGCCCTCGTGGAACAAGACAATACGGTAGTCATAATAGAGCATAATCTGGACGTACTCAAATCCTGCGACCACATCATAGACATGGGACCAGAAGGAGGCGCACGGGGAGGCAGGATAATCTCCACAGGCACCCCGGAAGAAGTTGCAAAGGACAAGAATTCCGTTACCGGACAATATTTAAAAGAAGTTTTGATATGATTTCAGAAGCACAACTCGACAGCAGCCTGAAGGCATTATTCGACAATATGGAATTTGCGGCAGAGCCTGCCGGGCTTTACGATCCCCTCCGTTATATGATAAGGATAGGCGGGAAGCGTCTGAGACCCCGCCTCTGCCTGCTCGCATATTCCATGTTCAAAGACAGCATAGGAGACGAAGTGCTCGAGCCTGCGCTTGCGCTTGAAATTTTCCACACTTTCACTCTCATACACGATGACATTATGGACAAATCCCCTCTGCGTCGTGGTCAGCAGACTGTGTGGAAAAAATGGAACGACGACACCGCGATTCTCTCCGGGGATGTGATGTGCATAGAGAGCTACAGGAGAATGGCAAAAGCGCCTGCTCCCGTGCTCGGAGAAGTGCTTGCACTTTTCAGCAAGACTGCCGCGCAAGTGTGCGAAGGGCAGCAATACGATATGGATTTCGAGTCCGTGCCTAAAGTTTCCATGAGCGACTATATGAAAATGATAGGTCTGAAGACGGGTGTTCTGATTGCCTGCTCCGCCAAGCTCGGGGCTCTCATTGCGGGAGCTTCCGGGGAAGAATGCGAACTGATGTACGAATACGGCTTCCGCATAGGTCTTGCCTTTCAGGTGGCGGACGATTATCTCGACGCTTACGGAGATGAAAAGGTGTTCGGGAAGCCCATAGGAGGCGACATTGTGAACTGCAAGAAATCCTGGCTGACCAACCGTGCTCTGGAAAAGGCTTCATCCCTGCCTGCTTTGGGAGTTGATGAGGAAGAAATTCTCCGCTGTATGGCTCTTCCTATGGACTGCGAGGAAAAGAAAGCTGTGAAAATAGCTACGGTAAAAGCCCTATATGACAGGCTGGGCGTTGCGCAGGACGCCAAAGACGAAGTCCTCCGCCTGCACGACGAAGCGATGAAAGCGGCTGAACGACTCAAGATAAGCGCCCCGCGCATCGAACTGCTGCGCCGCTTCGCCAACTCCCTCACGGAAAGAGCAAAATAAAGACAAGCGGGGTAACGATGGAGAGCGAGAATACAGACTTTTGCCGCATCACTACTTGTTTACATCAAATGAGGCTTCGAGCACGGAAGTTGCGTTTGTGCTGTCATCGGAGAAAAGAGGGAACTTCATGTGAAGCGTGAACTGTGCAGGGAGCGCAACTCCGTCTTTGAAACAAAGATATATTCCAACCGGAAAGGCAAGGACATTACCCTTGGCAAAATATTCGGAGAAAGAACACTCAGAATATATATTTTTCTTCCACTTGAAATCCGGATAAGAACACAGCACTCTGTTTCTCGCACTCAAGTTGCACACGGACATAAGGTCAGACAAATCGGAGCCGGGGGCGCGTCCCGCAATAATTTCATCCGAAAATATTTCGGCATTGTCACTTAATCCGTAATCCACGAATGCAGGAGAGATAATGTTGATATACGAAGTATAATAATCATTAGCTTCTTTAGCATCTTTCTTGTAATCATCTTTCAATTTTTGAAATTGAGAGACATGCGTATCCCTTATGTGTTCTTTTGCTTCGGCAGCACTTCTTTCCTCATAAGGGACAAAAATACCCATTGCAAAATCGTTCACATCTATCGGCTGAGGGCTTTCCAGCAGCATAGCGTATTCATCGGTTTTTATCTGCGACTTTGAGACAGCCTTTATGCTCAGTGGGTGCAGTTCATATACCGCTACCGAATACGTCATTATCTCATCCATTTCGGGGTCCACTTTCGGAAAGCAGGCGGAACAAAGAAGAGGCACAAGCGAAAGCACTACTAAGCGCGCGCTCTTGTTAATAAATACTGAAATCATACACCTTTTAAAATTTATTATGTCATTATGGCTGAGGTTTCAGTACACGCACAAGATACTGATGTATCCCGGGCAAAGTTGGGAAATTATTTTCAAAATAGCAAAAACGATTTAACGTATCTAAGAAATCGCACATGCTATATAGACGATGCCTTGAGTATCTCCGAGAGAACCTGCGCACCGCTGTTCAACGAGCACCTTGGCAAGGCGCTTGCCTGTGATAGATAATTTCATTGTGGGTATGCGACACCTACCGGCTCAAAAAAGAGACTTACGAGATTTTCAGAAAATCGCTTGCAAATGGCAGGAATTTTGGAAAACCTTGTGAATATTTCGTATATGAACTTTTTGCATCATTATTTCAACTATTTGATTCCGTAAGGGCTTAAACGACACAAACGCCCGCGCCCTCGATACGGCGTTCCCGTCGACACTCACAGGCGGGTCATAGAGGGGGAAACAAAAATGAACGCATCACGAAGGCAGTCTTCGATGCCTCATTCAAGGACTATAAGCCGACTACTACAAACCGCTGGTTCTACGTTTGCACGAAACTCAAAACCATAGAGGGCATATCGAACCTGGGCACAGACCAAGTGACCGATATCGCCATGGCAAACCCCTTCACTGGCTACTTTACCCAAAAGAGCCCTGCGACACCGTAAGTGCAGGCACTGCAGCGAAGCGCAGGGACAACTGCGCACTTGTGGCTTAGAAATGGATAGGAGTGGCGTTTTATTACAGCAGTTCCGCCAATTTCCACGCCTGCACGTGGCGTATGCCCTCATGCAGCGGGAGGGTAAGGTCGTCGAGCGAGACGACCACTTTCTCGAAATTGTCGGCAATGGTTTCGAGAGCCGAATATTCCCGCTCCACCGTCGCCTCGTCGGCAAGCAGGTAGGCGCATTGCAGATAGACGACCCTGTCGGCTTTGCGCGCAACGAAATCCACTTCCTTCCCTTTCGTCACGCCCGTATAGACATCGTATCCCGCGCGGCGCAACTCCAAGTAAACGAGGTTTTCGAGCAGGTAGCCGAAACCGTAGCCATAGCCCGGATAGAGATAGTTCCGGTAGGCAAGGTCGTTGAGGTAGTACTTCGCATTGCCCGCGATGGTGTCCTTGCCCCGTATGTCGTAGCGGTCGCAGCGATGCACCAAAAAGCTGTCCTCGATGTAGCCGATGTAGTTCGACACGGCATCGTAGCTCGTCTTGCGACCTTGGCTTTTCAAATAGTTCACGATACCGCTCACCGAAACGAGGTTAGAGGCGTTGTTCACCAAGAACACGAAGATGTCTTCGAGCAGTTTCGGGTCGCGGATGCTATGGCGTTGGATGATGTCGCGCAGCAGCACCGTGTCCTTGACGGCGGAGATGTAGTTGCGTTTCAGTTCGGGGCTCGACAGGGCATAGAGCTCCGGCAGCCCTCCGCCGTTCATGTATTCCGTGTAGCACGCCTTGTCTGCCTCTCTGCCACTGATGCCGGCATATTCCGAAAAGCTGAAAGGGAATATCTCGAAGCAGACATAGCGTCCCGAGAGCAAAGTGGCGAGTTCGCCTGAAAGCAGGCGGGAATTGGAGCCGCTCACGAACACCTCGTACTCCTCGGCATAGTCCTGCGAACAGGAATTGACGCTTTTCTCCCATCCCTCTATCATCTGCACCTCGTCGATGAAAAGATAGACTTTCCCCTTCGGTTTCAGTTCCGACTTGTATAGCCTGAGCAACTCGTCGAGGTCTTTATGGGTAGCGAGGAAATCGAAGTCCGCCAGTTCGCGGTTGATGATGAGTGTGTTTTCCGTCTTCACGCCGTCCTCTACGAGCCTCCGCGCTACCTGGCGTAGCAGGTAGCTCTTGCCCGCGCGCCGCTGTCCAACGAGCACCTTGACGAGGCGGTTACCCGTGTAAGACGCTATTTTATCCGTATATCCGCTTCGCTCATACCCGAAGTCGAACGGGGCAGAATCCCACAGGTTGTACTTCCTGATTGTTTGCAATCTTTCGTCCATAACTGAAAATTTTAATGCAAATATAGTATTTTTCGTCCATAACCGAGAATTTTTCTCCGATTTCCCTCTTTCAGGTGCATTTTTTTGCTTTCCGGCCGCAAAAACTCCCGCAAGTGGGGTATTTGCGTTTGTTAAGAGGGGGTAATTTTTACACTGAAGCGCCGGCACTTGGGGCTTCTACTGGTAGGGAGCGCTCGACCCGACGTGCAGCGGCACCGCACAATGAACATATATCAGGGAAACGGATTCTAAAACGCCTGATGCCTCTAAAAAAGAGCCAGAGTCAATATCTCAGGCAAGGCAACAGCTGTGGAAATCAAGAGCCGAAGATTATGCAGGCTATGCCGAGGAGCATCAAAAGCATAATAAGCGCTTTGTCGCGTATGTTCTTCTCGCGGAAAAGGAAGATGCCGAAAATGAAAGGGACGATTACCGAAGCCCTGCGTATCATGGAGACTACGGAAAGCATCGCCGAGCTGTCTTTAAGGGCGGAGAAGTAGATGAAATCGGACGCCGTTATGAGCAGCGCTATCAGCAGGAGCATGGGGTCAGGAGTGATTTTCACACTGCCCGCTCCATCTCTGAGGCGTTTGAAAACAACCGTCAATGCGAGTATCACGGCAATATAGACATTACTCCAGCTCTGTACGAAGACCGGCTCCATAAAGACCATTATATATTTGTCGAACAAAGCGCTCGCAACTCCCGTAACAACGGATACAGCCATATACGCTATGCCTTTGTTGCGGGTGAAATGTATGCCCTCCTTGCGACTGCTGAGAGACAAGAGGAGAAGGGCCGCAATGACCACTATACTTCCGCTCCATTGCCATAAATTAAGCTTTTCCCCGAAAATCAGTATGGAAAACAGCAGGACGAAAACAGGGCGCGTGGTCTTGATTGAACTTACCGTGGTGAGCGGAAGGAGTTTCATCGCAGCAAGCCCGCTTATCCACGAAGAAGAGACCAGCAGGGCTTTGAAAAGGAGTTTCAGATGGTCGGGAAGCGGTCCTGCGTGTAGAAAAGGGCAGAGGAACAAAGCCGACAGGCTTGTAGTGCAAAGGAGTATCTCGGGCACCCCGTTACGTTTGAGAGCCTGTTTCTTGGCGACATCGTAAAGACCAAGTATTATAGAAGAAGCAAGAGCCAGCCAAACCCACATAATCATCTGAATTTTTTATCTTCTTCAAGCATTCCAAGATAGGAATTATATCGCTCTGCGCAAATTTTTCCCTCATCGACAGCCGCCTTTACGGCGCAGCCCGGTTCGTGGGTATGAGTGCAGGGAGTGAAACGGCATTCCCCGGCAAGATGAAGCATTTCGGGGAAATAAAGGGCGACTTCCTCGGGGGCGACATCCACCAGACCGAAGCCCCGAAGCCCCGGAGTATCCACAACATAAGCCCCGAACGAGAGTCTGTACATTTCATAAAAGGTAGTGGTGTGCCTGCCCCGGAGATGAGCCTGGGAAATCTCCCCCACCCGGGGGGAGACGGAAGGGTCCATAGCTTTCAGAAGAGAGGATTTGCCTACTCCGGATTCTCCTGAAAACAGGCTCACACCACCCTTGCAGAGCGTTCTGAGTGAGTCTATGCCCTCGCCTGTGACAGCGGAAGTTTCCAGCACACTATAGCCTGCACTTTCATAAACGGAGCGGAAAGTGTCTATGTTTTCCTGTACAGATTCCCTGTACATGTCCACTTTGTTGAGGATTATCACCGGAGGCACGTTATATACCTCGCAGGTCACAAGGAGACGGTCGAGAAAAGGCAGTTTCAGTTCCGGAAACATTAGACTCACGACTATGCACGCCCTGTCGAGATTGGCGGCGATAATGTGGGACTGTCGGGAAAGATTTGTGGATTTGCGGATAATATAATTGCGCCTTTCAAGCACCTTGGTAATCGCGGCGGGATGCTGCTCGGACGGTTCCCGAGAGCTTTCAAACAGCACGCGGTCCCCTACCGCCACAGGATTGGTGGAATTGCTGCCCTTCAGCCGGACTTTACCCCTGAGAATGGCAGGGAAAGGCTTCCATTCGCCATCGAGAGAGTCCAGCAGATAGTGGCTTCCGGTGTTCTTTACAATTACAGCTTCGCCCGAATACATAATCTAAAGCCTTTGTCCGCCTATAAATTCCCTCATAATGGAGGTGGGAGGTATCGCCGCAATTTCCGAAGGCTTGAGAGCCCTCGAGCTTTCGAGGAAAGCGAGCAGTTCCTGCGCCTTCCCATAAGCGGGAGACGCCTCGCTTATTCCGTACAGAAGCGGTTCTGCATAGTATTTCAGCAGAGGCACGTCATACAAGGTGGAGGAGTTGAAGACTATGTCGGCATTTTTCTCGAAAGGGAAGATATTGAGGGTCTCCCCTCTTCTCACCTGCGGCCACCGCATTATATTGTCCTCCGCGGAAATGCCCCTCGTGCGGCTGTCGCGTACAATTCTTCTCAAAAGACGCTTGTCGGTGGTGGAATTGTGTTCTTTCTCTCCCCCGGGAAGGGAAGAAAGGGCGGAAATATAAATATTGAATATTTTGGAACGCTCCACCGACGGGGTGAGGGCGGGATTCAGGGCATGTATGCCCTCCATAAAAAGTATATCGTTTTTCTCAAGCTTCATGCTGCGCTTCCCGTCGAAGACAGTCCTGCCTTTGATAAAATCGAATTTCGGGATAATCACTTCCTCTCCTGCAAGCAGGGCATTGAGATTGTCTCCGAGAAGTTCTATATTCATTGCGGCAAGGGATTCATAGTCTTTCTCGCCGTTTTCGTCAAGCGGAGTCTTGTCCCTCTCCACGAAATAATTATCGAGTTCTATAACCTTGGGATTCAGCCCGAGCACACGGCATTGCTGGGCTATACGCAGGGCGGAGCTTGTCTTGCCGCTCGAAGACGGGCCGGACATCATCACTATTTTGCTCCTGCGCCTGTTCCAGAAAATCTGGTCTGCCAGAGCTGCATATTTACGCTCCTGGCGCGCTTCACAAAGGTTTATAAGGTCCACGGCATCTCCGGCTTCGAGGATTTCATTGACCTTTTGCAAGGAATCTATCCCTATGGCGTGGCACCAATCTACATATTCCTGTCTTGCTGCTTCTATTTTTGTCATAATCTTGATTTATTTCACCGCACCGAAAGGCACTTTCGAGTCCATGCCCTCAAACTTGTAAAGGCGCGCGGTGCAGGACTCCTCCTTGCTTATCTTGTCTTTGGCATTCTCGGAGATGAGCCAATAGCCGTCCGCGATAGGGCAAAGACCTGTGGAGCCCCATTTGAAATGCCATCCTTTGATTTCTTTCGGAGCTTTCTCCGACCAATCCAATGCAAAAAGGTTATAATTCGGAAATTTCGTCTTTTTGCCTTTATATACAGCCATGAACATATATCCGGTGTGAGGGTCCCATGCCATATTCTGCACACCCCAGTTTGTATTTCCCGTGGGGATGAAATATTTTGCAAGAGGTTTTTCCGGACCTTTGTCGTGAAGGTCTCCGAAGACTACCGCAGTCTCATATTTCGCAAATTTGACAGGATCGTAGCACAGGATGACCTGATTGTCGTTATCGTCGCGTCTGACATCTCCGTAGATGCCGTACGCCACATAGAGGTACATTTTCCCGTCACGGCGTCCGCGCTTGGGTGCGAAAGTGATTCCGTCTATGCCGGAGCAGCCGTAGCGGTGTCCCGGAGCATTGTAATCCTGCGCAGCCTCCGCTATATTCACCGTCCACATTATTTTATCCTTTTCGGGGTCCATCCCCATACGATCGAGCTTATCCACATCGATAATGGCAATATAGAAATGCGAGCCCCCCGAAGATACGGTGTTTACATTCATCTTCCTGGCAATGTCGGAGCCTATTTCATCGTCCTTGCACTCGAGAGAAGCGTACACACGCCCGTCTATTGGGCTGAGAGTCATCGCACCGAGGTGACCCTGAATGCGGTCTATCGAGGCGAGGATATTGCCCTCAAGGTCGGTTTTCAAGAATCTGTTGGTAAAGGACAGGTACAGAAAGCCCTTCGAGCGGTCCAGTGCTATGCCCTGGACGTGCATCTGCTGCCCTCCGACATGAATTTTACGCGGAAGGTTTTCAATTTCCGTCTGCGAGAGCCTTGCGGGAGCTGCGCAACCCGCAAATGCGAACATAAATGCAAGTGCAAAATGTATGATATTTTTCATCGGACTATTTTTTTGATTCCATTATCAGTTCCCCGAGTTCCTTTATGTCGCGCACTATAAGGTCCGGAGGGAAGAACTCGGGAGCGGGATTATTGCGTGCGTCCGCAGCCACTTTATCCGCAAGTTCAATTGTTGTCTCGCCGGAGAGCACCAGGACTCCGAATGCTCCCGCATTGTGGGCGGTCGCCGTGTCCGTGTATATCCTGTCGCCTACCATTGCCAGCTCCTCCGCTTTCAGACTGAGGCGGTCGAGTATGCCGTATATCATATTAGGGTCGGGCTTGCCGAGCACTATGTCGGGCTTGCGTCCCGTCGCGGTGGCAAGGCAGGCGCAAATTGAAGCGCAGTCGGGAAGTATTATTTTCCGATCGGTGGGGCACACCCTGTCGGGATTTGTCGCAATGTAGGGGATATTCTCATGGGAAATCCACCATGCCGCGCGGCAGAGTTTGGAATAGACAAGGGTGGTGTCGAACGCGACCACAACTGCATCCGGCACATCGTCAGGATCGTCCGCAGTCGCCACGTATCCCGCTTTCTCGAATTGGCTTATCATACTCGGGGTGCCGAGCAGATAGAGCCGGTGCGCTTCCGGATAATGTTTTTTGATATAATCTATTGCGGCGAGGGAAGTCGTGTACATATTCTCCACGTCTGCCCTGATGCCCAAGGCTTCGAGTTTTTTTATATAGTCGGCGACAGATTTCGTGGGATTGTTTGTGAGGAAAGAATAGCTTATGCCTGCATCTTTCATTTCTTTCAGGAAATCGAGAGTGAACGGAAAAAGTGTATTGCCCATATAAATCGTACCGTCCATATCGAGGGCGAGGTGTTTTATTCCGGAAAGTTTCGCTTTCAGTTCTGCGCTCAATGTCTTGTTATGATTTTCCTGCATAAATTATTTGTTTTTAAGATATTCGTCAATTGCGGCGGCGGCCTTGCGGCCTGCGCCCATGGCGAGGATGACCGTGGCTGCGCCTGTCACGACATCGCCTCCGGCAAATACGCCCTCGCGTGTGGTCTGCCCCTGCCCGTCTGCCCGGATGCAGCCGCGTCCGGAGGTTTCAAGACCTTTTGTAGTGCGGGCGATAAGAGGATTTGGGACCGTTCCGAGCGCCATTATAACGGTCTCCGTCTCGACCTCAAATTCCGAGCCGGGGATCGCGACAGGGCTGCGGCGTCCCGAGGAGTCAGGCTCTCCCAGTTCCATTCTTATGCAACGCACGGAACGCACATTGCCGTTCTCGTCCCCCAATATTTCGACGGGATTGGACAGCATGAGAAATTCTATGACCTCTTCTTTTGCGTGGTGGACTTCTTCCCTGCGTGCCGGCAGCTCCACCTCCGTACGGCGGTAAACTATGGTGGTGGCGGCACCTAATCTCAACGCCGTACGGGCAGCATCCATCGCCACGTTGCCACCGCCGACAACGACGCATTTCGCGCCCGCGTGTATAGGGGTCATGTAGTCTGCCCTGAATGCCTGCATAAGATTGCTTCTGGTGAGAAACTCATTGGCGGAATATACTCCGTTGAGATTTTCCCCGGGTATTCCCATAAAGCGCGGGAGTCCGGCCCCCGAAGCTATGAAAACAGCTTCAAAGCCTTCGTCATCCATCAGGGAGTCTATCGTTACCGTACGCCCCACAAAGACATCCGTTTCGAGTTTCACACCGAGTCGGAGGACGGAATCAAGCTCTGCCTTGAGCACGCTTTCTTTCGGCAGACGGAACTCTGGTATGCCGTAGGAGAGAACTCCGCCCGCCTTGTGCAGCGCCTCGAAAATCGTCACTTCATAGCCGAGCTTTGCAAGATCCGAAGCGCAGGCAAGTCCTGCCGGTCCGCTGCCGACAACGGCAACTTTTCTCCCGTTCCGGGGGGCTGCATGCACCTTTATGCCTCCATTCTCGCGCGTCCAGTCGGCAACGAAACGCTCCAGTTTTCCTATGGCAACGGGCTCGCCCTTGAGTCCGACTATGCAACTGCCCTCGCACTGCGTTTCCTGCGGACACACGCGGCCGCATATTGCAGGAAGCGAGGAGTCCAGAGCGATGATTTCAGCCGCCTCTCTCACTCTTCCGTCTTTGAGCGCGGCAATAAAATCCGGAATTTTGATGTTCACGGGGCATGCGCCGACACAACGGGGATTCTTGCAATGCAGGCATCTGCCGGCTTCGAGCACCGCCAGATTCATGTCATAGCCCAGACACACTTCCTCAAAATTATGCGCCCGCACTTTTGCATCCTGCTCAGGAGCTGCGACTCTCGGTATTCTTCCCATTTCCTATCTCCCCAAATTGCAAACGTGATGTTCCATTTCTTCTTTTTCCTCGGCGGTGTATTGTCTCTGACGTCTCAAAGCCTCGTCAAAATCCACTTCCCAGCCGTCAAATTCAGGACCTTCAACACAGGCAAAGCGAGTTTTGCCCCCCACTGTGACGCGGCATGCCCCGCACATGCCGGTGCCGTCCACCATAAGGGTGTTGAGGCTGACAATTATAGGAATGCTGAGCTTGCGGGCGGTAATACTCGCAAATTTCATCATTATCATAGGACCTATGGCGACTGCCTGAGTATATTTCTCCCCCTTGCCCGCAAGTTCTTCAAGTTTTGCCGTTACGAGCCCTTTGAAACCTTCGCTTCCATCGTCGGTGCATATATGAAGATTGTCGCATACGCGGGACATTTCTTCTTTATAGATTATCAGACCCTTGTTTTTGGCTCCTATAATGACATCCACCTTTGCCCCGTGCTCGTGCAGCCATTTTGCCTGAGGGTACACGGGTGCTGTGCCCAGACCGCCAGCCAGGAAGACATAACGGCTGTTTTTCAGCTCCTCCGCCGACATGTTCAGAAAATCGGAAGGCATGCCGAGAGGCCCCACGACATCCGCAAAAGAGTCTCCCTCTTCAAGTGAAAGAATATCTGTCGAAGAGGCACCTATCTTCTGCGTGACTATTGTAACCGTGCCATTCTCCGCATCAGAGTCGCTTATGGTCAAGGGGATGCGTTCTCCTTTCTCATCTGTGCGAACTATCAGAAACTGCCCCGGAAGAGCCGCTTTGGCAAGCCTCGGCGTCTCCACCTGCATCCTGCAGGTGTTTTCCGTCAGCATTTCTTTCTTTCTTATTATAAACATACACAGCTTCTGTTGGCAATCTGCAAATTTAACCATTTCCCGACAAAAAGCGAATAGATTTCCGCAGGGAGACGAGAAAAAAGCCCCCGGGAGTTATTACTTCCGAGGGCTGAGATTTTATAAATATCAGTTCTGCGAGGGGCAGCCGAGCTTTGCAGACCCTGCTGCCACCAAGACTTTATAAATAAAATCAGTTCCAGTAAGG
>CAUUCY010000038.1:0-17238 GCA_963543835.1 uncultured Bacteroidales bacterium | reverse complement strand
CTCTTAACGCCTTAATAACAGTTATTGAAAGGCGGCCTTGCCGGTCGCCTTTTTTTGAGAATCTATCCTCAACGTTCAAAACTGAGCGGATATAACCAAATGACTGAGAGTCAGTCTGTTCTGGTTATTTAATCATTCGGAGGAAAAACCGCCAAAAGGCGGACTTTTGCCAAATTTGGATAGATCAATGTTACTAAAACATTACCCTATATTTGATAGGGAAGAATGGCAAAAACGGTAACGAACAGGCTGAACCCGAACCGAAATCTTCTGCAAAGATAGCCCGACTAAGTGACAAGGGGAAGCAAAAAAATGAATGCTTGGAAATGCGATATGAGACCTTGCTGAAAGTTTCAGCCCAGAACAATGAGGGCTTCTCTAAGCAGGTTGAACTGTTGAGGTCATGTATTTCAATCACCTTTCGCGCATCTGTACCGGACTGAAACGCCGTGCCGATATAAACGGCATCGCCTCCTATTTTGCCATGCCGCCCAAGACATTCTGTTCGTGGCTTCACACAATAAATTATGTACGTAACATATGTGCCCATCATGCAAGGCTTTGGAACAGGGATATGAACATCGTACCTGAAAAATTGGCTTTTTCCAAAAGCCTTGACTGGGTAAGTAGCCCAGACACGGTAAAAAGAAGCAAACTCTATTATTTTCTGTGTATGCTGAATTATATGTTACAAACAGCAAATCCCACCTCCACTTTAAAATATCGGTTAAAAGATTTATTGACAGAATATCAAGAAGTAGTATCCCTTAATTCAATGGGATTTCAGCCGGGCTGGATGAATGAAAAAATGTGGAACGATAAAAAATAATCGACGAGAGTATTTTTTGTTTGATAAAAAGTCGTACCTTTGCAGCGGTTCTAAAATTAGACAGTTCTATAGCTAAAAGATAATAAGCCTTTCAGGCGCGTCGAAAGACAGCATACTTGAGGGGCGTTCTTCATTTTATAAGGGAGCCCAAACGAAGAAAACACAAGATACAACAAATCAAAAGGGAGGTATTCCGGTTTCGGAGTACCTCCCTTGATTTAGTTCCTGCAACTATTGGTCGCAGAAACTCTTCGAATCTCGCAAAAGAAGATTAGAAAAACTCCAACCCTTAGTTGGAGAATTTCCTATCGACGAAGTAAAGTGTCCTTATGAACTTATACGCTGGCTAAAAGACGACAAAAGGAGCAGGTACTGCTTCCGCTGCGTGCCCTCTTTGTGGAGCAGACACACCCCCAAAGCTGTCTACCCAAAATGAGGGGCATACGCCTGACCGCAGGCATGGCGGACGGTTTTCGTTCCCCTCTTCAAAGAATGAGACAGGATATTCCTTCGGAGCTTCGCTTGCCACCTATACTAAAGACGGACACCAATGGGTGTTCGGGGCAGAGTATCTCCGCAGATAACACCACCTTTGCCACTGACAAAGAATAACCGACTCCGACATGATACACGGGAATAATTGGAGGATGTGCAGGCAGAGAAGTGGGGAGAAAACATAAACCCAGTCTTCGAAGACTGCATTTATCATAAGAATAGAATACACGGAAAACAAAAAAGTCGCCCCCAAGGACGGCTCTATGAAAATTTAAGAAAGAAAATTCTTTTTTCTCGCGATATACTCTTATCTTTGCAATAGGTTTTTCGAGTTATGCAAAGCGTTGTGTATCATCGCGGAAGATAGGTCGCTAAATCATTACCTATTGCATTTCATAACTCACTAAACTATTGAACACTAATCATTTGAACCTAAATGATAGATTTTTTGATAAAACTTAAATAATGAGCAACTCAAAAATGATGCACCTAAGGAGCATCATCATAAAAAGACTTTCCGGGATATTACCCCTCTCGCCCGTAACAAGAAAGGAGAAGGAAGATGCGGAGCACCTCAAAAGGATCAATAAAAGGATTGAAGACGGCTTGAGAGAATGGGCTGCCGAGAAGAAATACAGAGACTGCGATGTCAAAATGGAAATTGTGGCCTCGGAACTCGACGTTTCAAAGGAACAGCTCTCTTTCTATTGTTCTTCCGTAATGAAATTGAATTTCCGTTCATGGGTGAAAAAACAAAGAATAAAAGACGCAAAGGCCCTGCTGCCCGCACATCCCGATATGCCTATCAGTGTGATAGGGCGCATGGTGGGCATAGAAGACAAAAGCAACTTCCGCAGAGAGTTCACCCAGGAAGTCGGCTGTACCCCGCAGGAATGGAGGAACAGGGCTGTTAAAATGAGAATTTATAACTCAGACTGGGCATAATGGGGAATAAATACGTTTTCTTCCACTTATTTTCTTTTGTGTCGTAAGTGACGGAAAAGGTATTATGTCTGTTCAGTACATTATAAATGCCAAGGTCTATATCGTGCCGGAAGCGAAGCCCGGAAATGGTGATTGACAATCCTATATCCCAGCGTATGAAAGGAGGCATAGAGTAATTGTTCACGCCATTAAAGTATTTAATTTCCTGTACTTCACCTGTCATAATTGTCTGGGAGAAATACGCGCAAGGAATGGTCTCCCAATGTCCGGACTGGTAAGTAAATAGGGTATTAGCACGAAGTTGAATGTTATTTAAAGAGTAAAATTTATAAGATGCATTGGCATTGACAATATGGCGTCTGTCAAATTTCGCATTGAACGTCTTTCCAAAATTAATTTTCGGAAAGACTCTGTCCGTCTTTGACAGAGTATATGCCAGGCTTGCATCAACTTTTTCAGAGTGGATTTCGTCATGGCATTCCAAACCATGCAACTTTTCTTTTGAAATATCAAAAAAAGCATTACATTTGCAGTGCATTACTAAACTAATACACGAGAAAGAATAATTCAAACATATTATATTATGGTAGAAATCAAGAATTTAAGCTTTGCTTACGGGCAGAAAATCGTCCTTCAAAACATTACGACCACCCTCGAGCCCGGCAAAATTTACGGGCTGCTTGGAGAGAACGGAGTCGGGAAGACCACTCTTCTTACACTCCTGTGCGGGCTCAAAAAGCCTCAGGAGGGGGCAATCACCACTGACGGAAGGGCTCCTTACGACCGCCTCCCGAGTTTCCTCCAGGAACAGTACTATCTGCCGGATGAAGTTCCCGGCTACAGGACCAAGGCTATTGATTTCGCAAAATATAACGGAAAATTCTGGCCTCTTTTCAGCCTCGATAAGTTTTGCAGCATAATGGAGGAATTCGAGAATGACTGCGAGCAGAAGATGAACAAGATGTCCGCAGGTCAGCTGAAAAAGACTTATATCTCTTTCGCTTTGGCTTGCAACACCCGTTATCTTTTTATGGACGAGCCCACCAACGGACTTGACATTCCGTCAAAAGCCAAGTTCCGCAAGGCTCTGATGACCCATACTTCTGAGGAAGCTACCATTGTGATAAGTACACACCAAGTGCGTGATCTGGAAAATGTAATAGACCCGATTATAATTCTGGACAAGCGGGACGTGCTTCTGAACTCCGACATAAAGACCATAAGCGAGAAACTCTTTTTCGACTATGGCACTACACTGCACCCTGATGCTCTCTATTCGGAACAGCTCCCGGGCAGCTACGTACAGGTGCTCGTCAATACCCAAGGCGAGGAAAGCAAGGTAAATATCGAAGCGCTTTTCAACGCTGCGCATAAGCATAAGGGACTGATCAAAGAAATGTTCAACAAATAAAAATGCAGGACAATGGAAAGATTTGATTTCAAGAGATTCGTTACTTACCTACAGTACGAGCTCAACAATGCCAAAAACAATTTCGGACTGACCCTGCTCATCTGCGGCATCATGCCGGCAATCACTTACATAATGTCGGGCATATTCTCCTCCCTGCTGAGCGGAAACTGGGTGACAAATGCCGTCCCGGCACAGATAGTTGCCTTTATAACCGCCAGCGTCGCGCTGATACTGAACTTCCCCGTGAAATTGTACGGCGGAATAACAGAAAAGCGCAAAGGTTCCAATTGGCTGATGATTCCTGCATCCACCTTTGAGAAATTCCTTTCGATGATGCTTCTCACCTTTGTGGTCCTGCCGCTCTGCGCAGCTGTCCTGTTTTTCGGCACGGACTTCATAATGTCGCTCATTGTTCCCTCTTACAATCCTATAACCGAGCTTTCCATCTCAAATCTCTTCAAAGACACAGCGGTGGACGACATGCTCAAAGGCATAGGGTACAACGGCTATGTTGAAACTTATCTGCAATTAACCATGAACACCCTCATGTTCCTGCTCGGCTCCATCTGCTTCAAGTCGGGCAAAATAGGAAAGACCTTCCTTGTGATAATAGGAGTTTCAATAGCTGTATCCATGATTTTCGGAGGGATTTGGGGAAACGTAAATTTCAACGAGGAATATTTCGAAACCTTCGCCAATGAGCCTGAAGACATGTACAGAATGATGAGAAATATAGGATATTTAACCAACACTATAATTTTCCTTGGTTTGGCAGGAGGAATATATTACAGGATAAGAACTCTCAAACATTAGCATATCATGGAATTTGACAATAACAAACCTATATTCGTCCAGATTGGGGATACAATCTGCGAACGCATACTCTCGGGAGAGCTCAAATCGGAAGACCGCATTCCTTCCGTACGCGAGCTGGGAGGCGAACTTGGTGTCAATCCGAATACAGTTGCCAGAACATACGAAAAACTTACGGATGCGGGAATAATTTACAATAAAAGAGGCATAGGTTACTTCATCTGCCCCGACGCGGCACGGATTGTGTTAGAGAAAGAGAGAGAAGTTTTCCTCAACGAGGATGCACCAAAATTCTTCAAGCGTATGCAACTGCTTGGAATAGACTCCAAAGAACTACTATAATACTACATTCAATCAAGGCTGACCGTAATGGCCAGCCTTTTTAATTTCACTGAAAATTGCTATATTTGCGGGTTAAGAAATCGTACAGATGTTTGAGAATTTATCCGAAAGATTAGAACGTTCCTTCAAGATTCTGAAGGGCGAAGGCAAGATTACCGATGTCAATGTCGCAGAGACATTGAAAGATATAAGAAGGGCTCTTCTCGATGCCGACGTGAATTACAAGGTGGCAAAGGATTTTTGCGACAAAGTAAAGCAGGAGGCTATGGGACAGAAGGTGCTCACCGCCGTAAATCCCCGGCAGATGATGGTCAAGATTGTCCATGACAAACTTGCCGAATTTATGGGCGGAGACTCAAGTGAAATCGACATAAAGGGGCAGCCAGGCATAGTTCTCGTGGCAGGTCTGAACGGTTCGGGAAAGACAACTTTCAGCGGGAAACTCGCCCTGAACCTGAAGAACAGGAAAGGGATGAAAGTGCTCCTTGCCGCCTGCGACACTTTCCGCCCCGCAGCAATAGAGCAGCTTAAAACTCTCGGAGAACAGATTCAAGTTCCCGTGTACACTGAAGAAGGGGTGAAAGACCCCGTTCGGATTGCCCAGAATGCCATCAAAAAGGCACGCAGCGAGGGCTACGGAGTGCTTGTCATAGATACTGCGGGGCGCCTCGCAGTGGATCAGGAACTGATGGATGAAATATCTGCCCTGCACAAGGCTGTAAAGCCGACGGAAACCCTATTTGTAGTGGATGCAATGACGGGTCAGGACGCAGTGGAGACGGCAAAGGCATTCAACGGGCGTCTTGATTTCGACGGAGTCGTGCTCACCAAGATGGACGGCGACACCAGAGGAGGTGCAGCCCTTTCAATCAAGGCGGAACTTGGCAAGCCCATCAAATTTATCAGCACGGGCGAAAAAATGGAAGCCCTGGATATATTCCACCCGGCGCGCGTTGCCGACCGCATACTCGGAATGGGCGATGTGGTGAGTCTCGTGGAAAAGGCGCAGGAACAGTACGATGAAAAACAGGCGCGCGAGCTGAAGAAAAAGCTCGCCAAAGACCAGTACACCCTGACGGACTTCTACGAGCAGATTCAGCAGGTACGCAAAATGGGAGACATCAAGGAGCTCGCCGGAATGATACCGGGCATGGATAAAGCCATAAAGGACGTGGATATAGACAACGACAAGGCTTTCAAATCAACGGAGGCAATAATAAAATCGATGACCCTCTACGAACGGGAGCACCCTGAAGTAATCAACGGCTCGCGCCGCAAACGCATAGCCGAGGGCAGCGGTACAAGTCTTCAGGACGTAAACAGGCTGTTAAAGCAGTTCGAGGGCTCACGCAAAATGATGAAGATGGCTGTCAGCGGAAACCTTATGTCAAAAATGAGGGCTCTCGGCGGAGGATTCGGAGGTTTCAGAAAATAATAACAGGACACAGATATGAGCATCCAACAGGATAAAATAGCTGGTTTGGTCGAGCGCAGGGCGAAAGCCCGTCTCGGCGGCGGAGAGAAGAAAATCGAAGCCAGACACGCAAAAGGCAAACTCACTGCCCGCGAAAGGCTCGCAAAACTGCTGGACGAGGGCAGTTTTGAGGAGTTCGATATGTTTATGCAGCACCGCTGCACCAATTTCGGCATGGACTCTTCCCATATAGACGGAGACGGCGTGGTGACGGGACAAGGCACTATCGACGGACGTCCGGTGTATGTTTACGCCCATGATTTCACTGTCAGCGGAGGCTCTCTCTCAAAAACCATGTCTGAAAAGATATGCAAGGTAATGGACATGGCGGTGCTTAACGGAGCTCCGTGCATAGGTCTGAACGATTCGGGAGGAGCACGCATTCAGGAGGGGATAGATTCTCTTGCCGGCTATGGAGAAATATTTGAGCGTAACATACTGTCAAGCGGAGTGGTACCTCAGATAAGCGCAATAATGGGTCCCTGCGCAGGAGGAGCGGTGTACTCCCCCGCGCTTACAGACTTCACCCTTATGGTCAAGGATTCTTCCTATATGTTTCTCACAGGGCCTTCTGTGGTCAAGTCGGTTACTGGAGAGGATGTGAGCCCGGAACAGCTCGGAGGCGCCTCGGTGCACGCTTCAAAGAGCGGAGTGGCGCATTTTGCGGCAGAAAATGAGGAGCAGGCTATAGAAACTCTAAAAAAGCTCCTCGGCTATATTCCTCAAAACAATATGGAGACAGCCCCGAAGCGTCCGACTTCAGATCCTGTTTCCAGAGCAGACGATGCTCTTAACGATATTATTCCCGACAATCCGAATAAGGCATACGACATGTATTCCGTAATAAAAACGATAGTGGATGACGGGGATTTCTTTGAAATACACGAAGATTTCGCAAAGAATATAATAGTGGGCTTCGCCCACATGAACGGCAGCAGCATAGGCATAGTGGCAAACCAGCCACGCATACTTGCAGGCGTATTGGATATAAATGCAAGCCGAAAGGCGGCGCGTTTCGTACGTTTCTGCGACGCTTTCAACATTCCGATAGTCACTCTCGTGGACGTGCCCGGCTTCCTCTGCGGCACCCAGCAGGAGTACGGAGCAGTGATAACAAACGGTGCAAAGCTCCTGTACGCATATGGAGAAGCCACTGTTCCACGCGTGACCGTAACTCTGCGCAAAAGTTACGGAGGAGCCCACATAGTCATGAGCTGCAAACAGCTCAGGGGTGATATAAACTACGCATGGCCAAGTGCGGAAATTGCAGTTATGGGAGCGGACGGAGCTGTGGAAGTCCTCTACGGAAAGGAAATCAAAGACGAGACCGACCCGGCAAAGCAGGCGGAGATAAAGAACGCCAAGAAAGACGAATACAACAAGCTTTTCTGCAATCCTTATCAGGCAGCGCAAAAGGGTTATATAGAGGATATAATCGAGCCGAGAAACACCCGTTTCCGCGTTATCCGCGCCCTTGAAACCCTGAAAAACAAACGCCAGGAAATGCCTGCAAAAAAACACGACAACCTGCCTTTATGATAGATTTCATCATTATAGCGCAATTCATGACAGAAGGAGCGCAAAAAATGGCGGAAACCGACCCTCAAGGCTGGACAATGACTCTTGTGGCAGTCTCCGTGGTGTTCTCGGGGCTTATTTTGCTGTTCGGCATATATGCCCTCTCGGGAGCGTTCTTTTCAGGTAAATTCAAACGCAAGGAAAAATCCGGGAGCGAAATTCCCGTGGGCGAAGTTGCGGCAGCAATTGCCATGGCTCTCGAGGCGGAATCCGGCAAGGAGACGGAAGTTGCAATATGCACAGCCCTGCATCTGTACCTGAGCGAGTGCGTCCATGACGCCGAGCCATACAAAATCACCCTGCGAGAAAATTCAAGCGCATGGTCAGACAAAGCCCTTACTTTCAGAAAATCAATCAGAAAATCGTAATATGAAAAATTATAAATTCAAAATCAATGGCAGAGACTACGAAGTCTCCATCAACTCTGTCGAAGGACAAAATGCGGAAGTAAGCGTGAACGGAGTGAATTATTCCGTAGAGCTTGAAAACGCTCCTGCCGCCGTTCCCGCAAGCACCCCTGCCCCCGCAACGGTTCAGACCTCCGCTCCGACCCCTCCGGCGAGCAAAAACAACGCTCCAGCAGGGGGAAAGACCATCACAAGCCCGCTTCCCGGTGTAATCATAGAACTCAGCGTACAAGAGGGTCAGACCGTCAAAAAAGGCGGGAAAGTCGCCGTAATCGAGGCTATGAAGATGGAAAATGAAATACTTGCCGAATGCGACGGAACTGTCACAAAAACTTATGTAACAAAGGGAGACTCCGTTCTTGAGGGAGCCAATATTGTAACTATAGGCTGATGGACAATATCATAGACAGTCTGCAACAGTTCTGGCAGTTCACAGGCTTTGCCAACTGCACTTGGCAGCATATAGCGATGATTCTTCTGGGCATCACTTTCATAAGCCTCGGAATTGTCAAAAAATGGGAGCCCATGCTTCTGGTCCCCATAGGCTTCGGTATGATTGTGGGCAACATTCCCGTGTACATGGACCCTCTGACGGGGGTCGGCTTGAAAATAAGCCTCTATGAAGAAGGTTCCGTCTTGAATATACTCTACCAGGGAGTAAAGCAGGGCTGGTATCCTCCCCTGATTTTCCTTGGCATAGGTGCGATGACCGATTTCTCCGCGCTCATTTCGCAACCCCGTCTGATTCTGATAGGAGCGGCGGCGCAAATAGGCATTTTCGGGGCGTATCTGCTCGCCATAACCATGGGCTTTCTTCCCAACGAGGCCGGAGCCATAGGTATAATAGGGGGAGCCGACGGTCCCACCGCAATATTTCTCAGTTCAAAACTCGCCCCCGAACTTATGGGAGCAATAGCTGTGTGCGCATATTCGTATATGGCACTCGTGCCTGTAATACAAAAGCCCATAATGCTGCTGCTCACAACAAAGAAAGAGCGCCTAATACGCATGGCAAGCCCGCGTACTGTCAGCCGGAAAGAGAAAATAATATTCCCGGTGGTAGGTTTCATCTGCACGGCATTTCTCGTCCCTTCGGGTCTGCCTCTGCTCGGGATGCTGTTCTTCGGCAATCTTCTCAAGGAATCGGGAGTCACACGCCGCCTTGCAGTAAGCGCAAGCAACGCTCTCATCGACATAGTCACAATGTTGATAGGTCTTACGGTGGGCGCTTCCACTCAGGCAGATGTTTTCCTCAGCACGAGATCGGTAAAGATTTTCGTACTCGGAATTGTGTCTTTCATCGTGGCGACAGCCAGTGGGGTGATTTTCGTGAAGATAATGAATTTATTCTGTAAGGAGGGAAGGAAAATCAATCCTCTAATAGGCAATGCAGGAGTGTCTGCCGTGCCAGACTCGGCCCGCGTATCGGAAGCGGTGGGTCTGGAAGAGGATCCCGGCAATCACCTGCTAATGCACGCCATGGCACCGAATGTGGCAGGCGTAATAGGGTCTGCAGTGGCGGCAGGTATTCTTCTCGGATTCCTGGGTTAGCGTCCGGAACGTGAAAGATGTACGTTGAAAGTCAGTCCGAAATTGAAAAAGCTCTCTTTGAATAATTTCGTATCACCGTTCATAAAACAGTCGCTATATACATAGAGTAAATGAAAGCGCACATCCCGCTTGTCTTTTATCGGGAAGTATTCGATTCCTGCTCCAAGTCCCCTGTAATCTATTCCGTCAGGAACTAAAATATCATTGGGATTTCCGAATGTGTGGTCGTAGTTGAGCTTTACGAAAGGCCTGAAATGGCAGGAAAGATCGTATGAGAATTTGCCCATTGCGGAAAAGGCCTCGCCCGGGAATCTTAGCATAAGGTCAAACAGGACATTGAACTTGCCGAAAGTGAAGCTGTTGCCGAGAGTCATGGCATACAGGGCAGACTTCCCGTCAGGATATATCGCGTTCGCAGAGTATTTGCTCTGCCACAAGCCGTGCCTGCCTTTCCAACAGAGGCTGAAAGATTTGAGTGGAGTTATCGTTTCTGGAATATTTTCAGGGGTACGGAAAATCTGGAAAGCGAGTTTGTCATTATCCCAATACCTGATCAGATTTATGCCGTAACTGAAAGCAAAACTATAATTCTGCCAATAAAGACCGTGAGTGTACATATTCACCGGAGCCTCGTCATACTCGAAGCCTCCGTTTTCCATCTGCAATTTACCCATTTCAAAGCCCCAGGAGCCGTTTCTATATCCAAGATAAAGCCAATCCGTCGCGCTAAGAGGATCTTTCGCGCTTATCTGGCGTGTGAGATGGTGATAGGCGGAATAATAGAAGTTTTCGTTTATCTTTCCCTTCATCCTCAAGTCAAAAAATTCGGGAACCATTATGTTGTTTTCGATTTTATCCGAAGACACTAAGAAACTACCTCTTGTGTGCAGAATAATATCGGGCTTGTCGGCGCATATCCCCGGCTTACAAACAGCCAGCAAAAACAGTGTTATTGTTACAAGTTTTCTCATTTTATAAAATTAAGCCCACAAAGATAAATAAATAATTTGATTATAATAATACTTTTTAAGCTGATGCGTTTACATTTTGTCCTTAAGGATATATTTAGTATTTTTGTGTGTTTGTTGGAAAAGACTTAATCACTAAAACGGAAAATACAATAAATTTACAATATGCAGAATAAATTGCAAGAACTGACGGACAAGCTCTACAACGAAGGTCTGTCAAAGGGAAAGGCAGAAGGAGAGCAGCTTCTCGCAGAAGCCAGGGAAAAGTCGGAGTCAATTATTGCCGAGGCGAAGAAACAGGCGGAGGAAATAATTGCCAAGGCGCACAAAGAAGCGGAAGACCTCAGGACTAAGGTTGCCAGCGATGTCAAAGCGGCAAGTGCACAGTGCCTGCAAGCCACGAAAAAGGATATAGAGAATCTCATAATCGGCAACTCCGTGGACGCCTCCGTGAAAGACGCCCTCACTTCCGCCGATTTCGTAAAAAGCGTGATAACGCTGGTAGCGGAAAAATTCTCGGCGCAAGAATCTGCGGACCTCAAGCTCATACTCCCGGAATCCATGAAGAGCAAGCTTGAGCCTTTCGTCGCTTCCGAGCTCTCCGAAGTCGCGAAAAGACAGATAAGCGCGGAGTTCTCCAAAAAGCTTTCCGGCGGTTTCACCATAGGTCCGAAAGACGGAAGTTATTTTGTCAGTTTCACTGACGAGACTTTCAAGGAACTCATAGGCGAATATCTGCGCCCGGTAACGAAGAAAGTTCTGTTCGGATAATGAACAATTACGAGTACATAATAGCCGGTCTCCCGTTCCTGCAAAGCGAGGGCAGCCGCACGACGGCAGCTGCTGCAGGACTTGACGCAGATGCGGTGCTCGAAGATATTCGAGGACAATTGTCGGCAAAGGACAATGCTTTGGTGGATTGTCTGCTTGACGGCTGGAAAGAGGAAAATCTTAATGCGGATTTCTACCGTTCCGCCCTCAAACACAGGAATGCCTTCATAAGAGGGTATTTCGCCTTTGACCTTGAGCTTCGCAATGCAAAGGTACGCTATCTCAACCGCGAGCTCGGACGTCCCGAGGGGACAGACATCGTAAGTCTCGCCCGCGAAGACGAGGAGCCCGAAGAAGAAGACAGGTCACTCGATGCAATATTCGAGGCGAAGGATCTGCTCTCAAGGGAGAAACAGCAGGATGATGCAGTATGGAAAAAGGTCGACGAAATGATTATTATGAATCTTTTCGATATAGACGTGGTGCTCGCATTCATAGTCAAACTGCACATCGTGAACCGTTGGCTCAAACTCGACGAGAACACCGGCAGGGAGATGTTCCGCATACTTGTGGATGAAGTGCTCGGCACATTCAAGGGCTTAAATTACAATCCGGATAATAAATAAATCAATATAATATGAAAACTACAGGAAAGGTATCGGGCATAGTTTCCAACCTTGTTACTGTCGATGTCGACGGACCTGTTGCGGAGAACGAACTCTGCTACATAGCCACAGGCGACACAAAACTCCTTGCCGAGGTCATAAAAATGAACGGAGGGAAAGCTTCAGTGCAGGTTTTCGAGAGCACCCGAAGGCTCAAATGCGGGGATTCCGTGGAATTTGAAGGCAAGATGCTTGAAGCGACTCTCGGGCCGGGTCTTTTGTCAAGCGTTTACGACGGTCTTCAGAACGACCTTACTTCCATGACGGGAGTTTTCCTCAAAAGAGGAGAATATACAAGCCCTCTCGACCACGAAAAACTTTGGGATTTCACCCCTATAGCCAAGGTCGGAGACAAAGTCCTTGCGTCCGACTGGCTCGGCGAGGTGAAAGAGGGCTGGCTGCCGCATAAAATAATGGTTCCTTTCTCTTTCAAGGGAGAGTTCGTCGTGAAGAGCATTGCCGAGGCGGGACAGTACAATATAGACAAAGTAATTGCAGTACTGAGCGACCGCGAAGGCGAGGATGTAAATGTGACGATGACGCAAAAATGGCCCGTCAAGATGGCTGTAAAGGCTTACAAAGAGAAACCCCGTCCGAACAAGATAATGGAGACCGGCGTGCGTGTGATAGATACATTCAACCCTATAGCCGAAGGCGGCACGGGATTCATCCCGGGACCTTTCGGCTGCGGCAAGACCGTGCTCCAGCACGCCATAGCAAAGCAGGGAGACGCTGATGTAATAGTGATGGCTGCCTGCGGAGAGCGAGCAAACGAGGTCGTGGAGATTTTTACCGAATTTCCCGAACTCATAGACCCTCACACCGGACGTCACCTTATGGAGCGCACCACCATAATATGCAATACCTCCAATATGCCTGTAGCAGCCCGCGAGGCTTCGGTATATACAGCCATGACCATCTGCGAATACTATCGCGCCATGGGTTTGAAGTGTCTGCTTCTTGCCGATTCGACTTCACGTTGGGCTCAGGCGCTGCGAGAGATGTCCAACCGTATGGAGGAACTCCCGGGCGCAGACGCGTTCCCGGTGGACCTTTCCGCCATCATCAGCAACTTCTACGCACGGGCGGGAATGGTGGTCCTCAACAACGGAAAGACAGGGGCGGTAACATTCATAGGCACGGTCTCCCCTGCCGGCGGCAACCTGAAAGAGCCGGTGACAGAATCCACAAAGAAAGCTGCGCGCTGCTTCTACGGTCTGGAACAGAACAGAGCGGACCAGAAGCGCTACCCTGCCGTGAATCCAATAGACTCATATTCAAAATATCTCGAATATCCTGAGATAGTGGAATTTCTCAATGCCAAAGTCGAACAGGGCTGGTGCGAAAAGGTCAATAATGCCAAGACCCTCGTGCGCAGAGGCAAGGAAATGCAGGACCAGATAAACATTCTCGGAGACGACGGTGTGCCCATGTCCTACCACGAGACTTTCTGGAAAAGCGAATTGATAGATTTTGCCTTCCTCCAGCAGGACGCATTCGACAATATAGATGCGCTCTGCCCTTTAGAGCGCCAGAAATATATGCTCGACCTGATACTGGAAATCTGCGATCGCAAATTCCAATTCGACAATTATGAAATTTGTCGCACATATTTCAAGGATCTTATCAATATACTCCGCCAAATGAACTACTCGGAGTTCCACAGCGAGAGTTTCAACACTTATCACAAAGAACTCCTAAAACTCCTCGAAGCAAATGGCAACTAAAGCATATCAGAAAGTATATACCAGACTGGACGCAATTACAAAGGCTACTGTATCCCTGAAAGCGGGCAATGTGTCCAATGATGAGCTTGCGACAGTACACGGCAAGCTCGCGCAGGTAGTCAAGATGAAGGGAGACAGTGTCACGCTGCAGGTATTCTCAGGAACTGAGGGTATTCCGAGCAATGCAGAGGTCAGCTTCCTCGGAGAGCCGCCTACTCTCAAAGTCGGCGATCAGCTTTCGGGACGCTTCTTCAACGCGTACGGGAATCCTATAGACGGAGGTCCCGAGGTGGAAGGAGAGGAAAGAGAAGTGGGAGGACCTTCGGTCAATCCTTACAAGCGTCGCCAGCCCTCGCAGCTCATACCCACCGGCATCGCGGGCATAGACCTTAACAACACCCTCGTTTCAGGTCAGAAGATTCCTTTCTTCGCAGACCCTGACCAACCTTACAACAAGGTTATGGCCGATGTTGCCCTGCGTGCGGATGTGGACAAGATTATTCTCGGAGGAATGGGACTTTCCAATGACGACTATCTTTTCTTCCGCCATCAGTTTGAAGCGGCAGGCGCCCTTGACAAGATTGTCTCTTTCGTAAACACGACCGAAGAGCCTCCGGTAGAGCGTCTTCTGATACCTGATATGGCTCTCACGGCTGCGGAATATTTCGCCGTGGACAAGAATGAAAAAGTGCTCGTACTCCTTACGGATATGACGCTTTATGCAGACGCCCTCTCCATAGTGTCCAACCGTATGGACCAGATTCCTTCAAAGGACTCCATGCCGGGCTCGCTTTATTCAGAACTTGCGAAAATCTACGAAAAGGCGGTGCAATTGCCGGAGGGAGGCTCAATAACCATTATTGCGGTGACAAGCCTCAATGACGGAGACATTACGCACGCCATTCCGGACAACACAGGTTATATCACCGAAGGTCAGCTTTATCTTCGTGCCGACACCGACACGGGCAAGATTATAATAGACCCTTTCCGCTCCCTGTCACGTCTTAAGCAGCTCGTTCAGGGCAAGATTACGCGCGAGGACCACTCTCAGGTAATGAACGCCTCGGTGCGGCTCTATGCCGACGCCCAGAATGCAAAGACCAAACTTGAAAACGGTTTCGATCTGTCAGAGTATGACCTGCGCTGCCTTGACTACGCAAAAGAATACGCGACGAGGCTGCTTAGCATCGATGTGAACATAAGCATCACGGAAATGCTCGACACCGCTTGGGAGCTGTTCTCCAAGTATTTCTCTCCGGCAGAGACAGGTATCAAGCAGGCACTTATAGACAAATACTGGAAGAAATAATAATGGCTATCAAATTCCAATACAACAAAACATCCTTGAACGGGCTTCAAAAGCAGCTGAAAATACGCCGCAATGCCTTGCCGACCATCAAGAACAAGGAGTCGGCACTGCGCGCAAGCGTACAGGAGGCAAAGAAGCGTTCGGAATCGCTTATGGAAGAATTGGAAGCCGCCCTCAGGGAATACGACTATCTCGCCGCGCTTTGGAACGAGTTCGAGCCGGGGCTTATCGCAATCACGGATGTAGAGTTGCACACAGTCAAAGTGGCAGGCGTGAAAACGCCCGAACTCGGAGATATCACTTATCAGATACGTCCCTTCAATGCTTTCGCCAAACCCGCCTGGTACGCAGACGGAGTGGGTGTACTCAAGAGATTGAGCCGTCTGGGCATAGAATCGGAGGTGTTCAAGGAAAAGAGCCGTATTCTCGACTACAACAGGAAGAAGACCACTCAGAAAGTAAATCTCTACGAGAAGGTGCAGATCCCAGGGTATCAGGAAGCCATTCGTAAAATCAAGAGATATATGGAAGACGAGGAGAATCTCTCCAAAGCATCTTCCAAGATTGTCAAGCAAAGGCATGCAGCCGAAGAAGAGGAAGAAGCGTTATGATTACAAAGATGATGAAATACACCTTCGCCCTGCTTAGTTCAGGGACGGAGCAGTTTCTTTCCCGGCTTCAGGAATTAGGCGTTGTGGATATAACCCGTTCAACCAAGCCTGTGGACGAAAACTCAATGTCTATGCTTGAACGGGCAGATGCATTGAAAAAACGCATAGTCCGGATTGAAAAAGATGATTTCACGCGTGACGGGGAATATCTTGAGCTCAAGGCAAAACTTGAAGAAGCCGTAAAGCAGCGCAACGAATGTGCCCCTTGGGGCAGTTTCGATGCCGCCATGGTCGAAAAGCTCGGTGCTGAGGGTATAAAACTCCATTTCTATGCCGTTTCCCCGAAGCAATTCGAGGCAGAATGGGAAAACCTCTACCCTCTTCATGTCATCAATGCGGACGCACGAAAAATATACTTTGTGATAGTCGGGGCGGAGGGAGAAACCCTTGATTTCCCGATAAAGGAAGCAGATGCGCCTTCGGACAGTGTCGAGAAATACGAAAAGCAAATAGACTTGCTGCAAAGAAAGCTTGAGGAAAGAGAGAAGATACTGGGCGGGGAAAAAGCTTTGATTCCCGAACTGAAAAAGGAGTATTCCGGAATTGTTACGGAACTTGATCTTTATCTTGCCGGTTTGGGGGCGGAAAAGATTGCGGAGGACTATATCACCGTGTTCACAGGCTTTGCCCCCGTGGAAGACGATAACCGTCTCAGGGAAGAATTTGACAAACTGGACGCATATTATGTTGCGGAAGCCGCGATTGCGGAAGAGCAGACCCCCATCAAACTCAAAAACAATAAATTTGTCAGGATGTTTGAGGTGCTTACGGACATGTACGGACGTCCTGCATACGATGAATTCGATCCCACGCCGTATATTTCCATCTTCTTTATGCTTTTCTTCGCTTTCTGCATGGGAGATGCGGGGTACGGTCTTATACTTGTGATTGCGGGCCTGATGCTGAAAAAATCAAAGAGTTTTGGGAATATCGCCCCGCTTGTTGTCACCCTCGGCGGCTCGACCGTGCTCATAGGTTTTCTCTTCCACACTTTCTTCTCGATGGATATTGCACAATGGAGCATATTCAAGGGCTGGAAGTGCTTTCTGCCGGCAAAAATTATGGGCTATGACGGCACTATGGTACTCGCCCTAATCGTGGGCATAGTGCATCTGTCAGTTGCAATGCTCGTAAAGGCGATAGTAGCGAGTAAACAGAAAGGTGTTCTCAATTGTCTGGGCACTTGGGGCTGGACTCTTCTGATTGTCGGAGGATTTATTGTAGGCACTTTCTCACTAATAGGAGTCCTCGATGCCTTTGTTACAAAGTGGGTGCTTATAGG
>CAUUCY010000037.1:0-18466 GCA_963543835.1 uncultured Bacteroidales bacterium | reverse complement strand
CCTGTTTTTATGTTTGTGTCTTTCTCGGTGACCGTTTGTCCTCAAAATCCATGTTTTTGCGCTCGTTCGCTACTTTCCTTTACACAGGATTTTGCAGAGATCCGTTATTTTCCGGTTAGGTATATTTACAGTAGTGCTATTAAAAACAAATAACCTGCAGAGCCTACAATTCAGACAGAACAGGTCATAGTTTCATAAAGGTTTCATCAGCAAATATAAAAAAATCCCGACAAAAATCCCCCATCTCGGGAACAAAAACATACTTTTCAGCTCCCAAAGGAACTTTTTCCTCATTCCGGGCACAAAAAAGCCTCTCCTCGTTCCAGGAAGAGGGGGAAGAGCCCCCGAGCGCAGGTAAAGACCGGAGCACACAAGCCCGGGAGAAGCAAAAGCTACACAAGTCCGGAGAAACCGATGAAAGCCATTGCCATTATGCCGGCGGTGATGAGGGCGATGGGCAGACCTTTGAAAGGCTTGGGGACATCGTTGAGGGCAAGATGCTCGCGAAGTCCGGAGAAGAGGACCATGGCAAGACCGTAGCCGAGCGAGGTCGCAAAGGCATAGACCGTGGCTTCGCCGAGATTAAGGAAATGGGCCTCGCCGCCGAAAGTAAACTCCTTGGTGACAACGGTTATCGCAACACCCAATACGGCACAGTTGGTGGTGATGAGCGGCAGGAAAATTCCGAGAGCCTGGTAAAGGGCCGGAGAAACTTTCTTGAGCACAATCTCGACCATTTGTACAAGGGCGGCAATGACCAGGATAAATGCAATAGTCTGCAAAAATTCGAGTTTGAAAGGAATGAGCAGGTATTGGTTTATGAGATAAGTCACGACAGTTGAAAAGGTGATCACGAAGCAAACGGCTCCCGACATTCCCGTTGCCGTGGAAAGCTTGTTGGAAACACCCAGAAACGGACAAATTCCGAGGAACTGGGCGAGGACGATATTGTTTACAAATATCGCGGAAACGATTATTAAGATATATTCCATAGCTTATTTCTTGGCGAGTTTATTGAACAATACCATAAGATAACCGAGCACTATGAACGCTCCCGGAGCCATCACGAATGCAAGTATTCCGTCTCCGGAAATGAATTTGAAGCCGAATATGCTGCCGCTGCCGAGAAGCTCGCGTATTATCCCTATCACAGTGAGGGAGCAGGTGAAGCCGAGACCTATTCCCAAACCGTCAAGAAGCGAGTCCAACACCTTGTGCTTGCTGGCAAACGCCTCCGCGCGTCCGAGGACTATACAGTTTACGACGATCAGAGGAATGAACAGACCGAGGGTCTTGTATGCCGCAGGGGTGTAGGCCTGCATGGCAAACTGCAAGACGGTCACGAAAGTGGCGATTACAACTATATATACAGGGATATGCACCTTGTCGGGCACGAGCGGGGCAAGCAGGGAGATTACCATATTGGAAAGCACGAGCACAAAGAGTGTCGCAAGCCCCATTTCAAGTCCGTTGAGGGCAGAGGTAGTCGTTGCCAGAGTAGGGCACATGCCCAAAACGAGAACAAAAACAGGATTCTCTTTCAGCAAGCCCTTTGTAAATTCCGAAAGTCTACTCATTGCTCTTCCCCTCCATTGATTTTACAAGCGCAATCGCATTGGCGACAGCCTTGGAGTAAGCCCGCGAAGTGATAGTGGAAGCGGTTATCGCATCCAGATCGCCGCCGTCTTTCTTCACCAAAAGTTTTTTACCCGGCTTGAGCATTCTGAACTGGGAAAGGAATTTCTCGTCATTCTCGCATTTTGCGCCGAGCCCCGGAGTTTCGCTGTGCTCAAGCACGGAAGTGTTGTACACCGTCCCGTCGGGAAGCACGCCCACCATAACGGTGATAGGGCCGCTGAAGCCTATAGTCACGCTCTTCACAGCATAGGCTACGACAGTGGTGTCATTGAGGCTTTGCTTGTAATACTGATATTTGACTCCGTCGAGTTCCGCTGTCTGCGCCTCTCCTATTGTACCCTCAGAAGGGAGCACCTTGCCGAGAGACTCCACAAGCGCCTTCCTTGCGGCATCCGCAATAGGCTCCGAAGTGAGTGCATACACTCCCCCGAGCACGCCTGCGCAGAAAAAGCAGACGAGGGTTAGACAAAGCACCATGTTGGTGAGATTGGATTTTGCTGCCATTGTTACTTCCTCCCGTATTTACGCTGATGGAACCGCATATTGAGGAGCGGCACCGTGATATTCATAATGAGTATGGCGAATGAAACGCCTTCAGGATAGTTGCCGAAGAAGCGTATGAGCATTGATATAATGCCCACGCCAATTGCATATATAATCTGACCCTTGGTGCTCATAGGGGAAGTGACATAGTCGGTGGCCATAAAGCATGCACCGAGTATCATACCTCCGCTGAGCAGGTTGAAAAGAGGGTCAGTGAATTTTTCCGGAGAAATGCCCCAGAAAACAAGAGAGAACAGGGCTACTGTCGCAAAGATTGTCAGAGTAGTCCAAGGCTTGATTACCCTGCGAACAAGAAGATATACAAAGCCTGCCAGAAGGGCTAATGCAGAAATCTCGCCGGCAGAGCCGCCTATATTGAGAAAAAGCGTCTGCAGATAGTCCAATCCGCCTACAGCCTCTATCCCCCCTTCCTTGACGCGTCCCAGAAGTGTTGCTCCCGAAACGGCATCTCCAGGGTGCAGGAAGCCTTCAGGCACCGTCCAGTCCGTCATCTGCTGAGGGAAAGAAATGAGCAGGAACACACGCCCGGTGATTGCGGGGTTGAACACATTCTGCCCCACTCCTCCGAAACTCATTTTAGCTACTCCTATAGCGACAAGCGCGCCTATCATGACTATCCACCAAGGGCAGGTCGGAGGCAGGTTCATTGCGAGAAGAAGTCCCGTCACCACGGCAGACAAGTCGCCTATTGTGGAATTTTTCTTTAGCAGGAATTTAGTGGCAGCCCACTCCACGGCAACGCAGGAGAGCACGCTGACCGCCAAAATGAGAAGTTCGGAAAATCCGTAGAAAAGTGCGGAGACTATCACCGCAGGCAGGAGCGCGATAATGACATCGAGCATGATGCTCTTAGTGGAAATCGCCCTGTGAAGATGCGGTGAGGGTGAAACTAAAAGTCTATCCATATCTTAGTTTTTTCTTGATCTGATAATTCCTATTACCTGACTCTTTGCGATGCGTATACGGTCCAGAAGAGGGATGTACGCAGGGCAGGAGTAAAGACAGCAGCCGCATTCTATACAGTCCTGAACGGCATTTTTCTCAAGCCCGTCCATATCCCCCGCCTTTGCAAGACGATTGAGCAGGAAAGGTTCAAGTCCCATAGGACAGGCGTCCGAACATTTGCCGCAGCGTATGCAATAACTCTCGGGCTTGCGTTTTGTGGCGGCTTCGGAGAGATAGAAAATAGAAGACGAGCCTTTCACCGTTGCAGCATCGAGATTTGCCACGGCCTTGCCCATCATGGGACCGCCGCTTATTATTTTGGCAGCCTCGGCAGGCACGCCTCCCGCGTATTCGGCTATATAACTCAAAGGCATGCCTATACGGAAAAGATAATTGTGAAGTTTCTCTTTCGGCAGGCAGTCCCCCGTAACTGTCAAAGTGTTCGTTATAAGAGGTCTGTTCTTCTGCACGGCATCGTACACGGCAAGGGCCGTTGCGACATTCTGCACAACTGCGCCTACATCGATAGGGAGCGCGCCGGATTTGACCTCTCGCCCCATGACGGCCTGTATCAACTGCTTTTCTCCGCCCTGAGGATATTTTTTCCTGAGAGTCACGACTTTCATGTCTTCATAGCCGAAATTGCTCCTCTGGAGCTCCATAAGAGCTTTTTTCATGGCGGCTATCGCCTCCGGCTTGTTATCCTCTATGGCGATGACGCAAGGGCAGGCGCCGAGGACACGCTGCATGCAGGCGGCACCGACTACAATTTCCTTGCTTTTCTCTATCATTATACGAAAGTCGCTGGTGAGGTAAGGCTCGCACTCGGCGCCGTTGATAATCAGGCAATCCGCTGTTTTATCCTTTGGAGGATCGAGTTTTACGTGGGTAGGGAAAGTGGCGCCTCCAAGCCCTACCACTCCGCATTTTTTCACGGCATCGAGTATGCTTGAATTGCCCGGCAGGCTCGCCACAAGAGTGTCCGAGAGGTCTATCCCCTCCATCCATTCATCCCCCTCTACCGCTATTTCCACATGTGTGACATAGTTTCCCGCAAGATCCTTGCGTGGTCCTATGCTCTTCACCGTCCCGCTCACGGAAGAATGCACGAAAGCGGAAATAAATCCTCCCGGCTCGGCAATGACCTGCCCTACTTTCAATTTGTCGCCCACAGCGACAACAGGCTTCGCGGGAGCTCCCAAATGCTGAGCCATTGAAATGTACACGACGGGCGGGAGAGGCAGGACCTCTATCGCGCAGTCTTTCGCTATCTTGGCATCATCCGGATGTACTCCTCCTATACTGAAAGTTTTCAAAGTATTACTCATTGCTCTTCTCCTCCTTTTTAACTTCTGCAGCAGACTCTTTTGCAAGAGCGGCAGCCTCGGCAGCCCTTTTCTTGCGTTCGGTGATGCGTGCCTTGACCGCATCTTTGTCGAGCGCTTTCGGGAAATTGACTCCGTGTATTGCACCGGTAGGGCAGACAGCTTCACATTCACGGCAAAGCTTGCACTTGCCGAAGTCTATATATGCAAGATTATTCTCTACTGCTATGGCATCGTGCATACAGGTCCTTTCGCATATTCCGCAGCCTATGCAAGCTACCGCGCAGGCTTTCTTCGCAACAGGCCCTTTCTCCTTGTTCACGCAGGAAACGAACATGCGCATGCCGCGCGGACCTTTTGCGCGAAGTTCTATGATGTCTTTAGGGCAAGCCTTTACACAAGCCCCGCAGGCTGTGCATTTTTCTTCGTCCACGACGGGAAGACCGGTCGAGAGGTCCATGTGTATGGCATCGAATTGACACGCCTCCACGCAATCTCCGCAACCCAGACAGCCATAGGAACAGCCCGTATCCCCGCTGAAAAGGGCGGCCTTCACACGACATGATTGCAGTCCGTCGTAATTGTTGATGCGAGGTCTGTTTTCGCAAGTTCCGTTACAGCGCACCACAGCGACCAAAGGAGCCTTTGTCTTGACTTCATAGCCGAGTATTGCAGCGACCCTTGCCATAACTTCATTGCCGCCCACAGGACAGAAATGCTTTTCAAGGTCGGGAGCCTTGACTGCCGAGTCGGCAAAGGCACGACAGCCCGCAAAGCCGCAGCCTCCGCAGTTGGCACCCGGCATGGCCTTCTCGACTTCATCGATGCGCGGGTCTTCCTCAACCTTGAATTTCGTTGCGACGGCGAAGAGGACCACTGCGAGAAGCAAGCCGAGACCGGCAAGAATCGCAATTGTCCAAACAATGATAGTTGTCATATCAAGTAGAATATATATTCGTTGTTAAGTTTCTTTCTAAAACAGTAAAGGATCAAATAGTACAAAGCTACAAGGGCTATCGAGAACAAGCCTGCCCCGAGTTCGTCAAAGATTCTGAGCCCTCCGAAAAGTCCTGCGACGAGCACTATCAGAGGCACGACATAAGCGAGCCATACGGCTTTATGTCCCATGCTTGCCTTGAGGGCGACCACGACCTCGTCGCCCACTTTTCTTTCCGTCCAGCCGGAAGTGGGCAGCTGTATTATCTTCGCCTCGGCCCCTGCCATTGCGCACATAGCTTTTGCATGACATGCGCTGCAAGCCGATTCGGATATAATCTCCACGGAAGTAAATTCCGGAGTTATCTCTATGATTTTCCCCTTGTGTCTTATTTCGTCCATGATTTAGAAAGCGTCATTTGTGCCCATGTCACCTGCCATGGAAGAAAAATCGTCATTCATCCGGGATTCGGTCTCCACGTTAAGCTGATTTTCGAGAGCATCCTCCGGATCAACGAACTTGACCTGATCGGGAACAAAGCGCATATCTATGTCACAGACCGAGCCGTTACGGTGCTTTGCTATAATCACCTGAGCCTTGCCCGCATCCTCAGGATTGTCCGAAAGACCGAGGAAATCGGGGCGGTGCAGGAAGATTACCATATCGGCATCCTGCTCTATAGAGCCCGACTCGCGAAGGTCGGAAAGCAGAGGCCTTCCCCCTCCCCCCGGACGGTTGATAGAGTTGCGGGAGAGCTGTGAAAGGGCGATAATCGGGATATTGAGCTCCTTTGCCGTAGCTTTGAGCGTACGGGAAATGGCAGCAACCTCCTGCTCGCGGAAACCGCGAAGCTCCACAGGACCCTGCATAAGCTGCAGATAGTCCACGAAAGCTATGCGTACGCCCTTGTTATTCACCAAAGTCTTGAGCTTGGTGCGAAATTCCATAAGTGGAAGCCCGGGGGTGTCGTCTATGTAGAGAGGTGCAGCGGAGAGGTCGCGAAGCTTGACCTCGAGTTGCTTCCATTCGTAGTCTTTAAGCTTTATTCCACCCTTTATCTTGTCCGGACTGAGTCCTGACTCGGTAGTCATAAGACGCTTTACAAGCTGCTCCGCCGACATTTCGAGGGAGAAAAAAGCCACGGGCATGTGGAACATTACGGCGGCATTCTTGGCAAGATTCAGAGAGAATGCTGTCTTTCCGACGGAAGGACGAGCCGCAAGTATGATAAGGTCCGACTTCTGCCAGCCCTGAGTCACCTTGTCTATGCTGTTGAATCCCGACGGCACACCGCTATAACCCGTCTCCGTCTGCCTCTTTTCGAGCTCTCGCAGAGTATTGTTGATGACGCTTCCCACATCCTGCACGTCCTTGCGGACATTGCTTTTAATAGCATCGTAGATGCGGTTCTGAGAATCGTCTATGAGGTCGTCCACCTTTACGGAGTCGTCGTAGGCATCCTTCAATATATGATAGGAAGCGGTGATCAAATCCCTCTGTATACTCTTCTGCTTGAGTATTTTGCAGTAATATTCTATATGCGCGGCAGAACCGACCTGACGGGACATTTCCGTAAGGACAACTATGCCCCCCACAGCCTGGAGGGTTCCGAGCTGCGTGAGTTTCGTGCTTACAGTGATGATATCGATGGCGGAATGGTCGTTTACGAGCGAAGTCATTGCCTCGAAAATCATACGGTGGCGCGGGTCATAGAAACAAGCTACGGACAAATCAGCCATAGCCTGATCTATACAATCAGGGTTGATGAGCATAGCTCCCAGAACAGCCTCTTCTACGTCAAGAGCCTGAGGCGGCTTATTTCCTACCTCAAGCCCTAAAGTATCAAGATTGACTGCCTGTTCCTTTTTCTTTGTCCTTTTAGGCTCAGGCATAAATATCAGATTTATTCTCCTATTACGCTGAAATCAACGATTATGCGCCCGCAATGTTCGCAAATGACGAGTTTGTTGTGTGATTTGACGTCTATAAGACGCTGTGAGGTGATGGTGCTGAAACAACCGCCGCATGAGTCATTGTTGTAGATGGACACAACGGCAAGGTGGTTGTGAACGCTTTCGCGTATGCGGTTGTATGCACTCATTGTGCGTTCGTCGAATTTCGATGCGAGGGCATCTCTCTTCGCGAGAAGCTGTCCCTCTTCTGAGGCGGTGGACTCCACTATGCCCGCAAGTTCTTCCTGCTTTGCCTGAAGATCCGCCTGGAGCATGGAGAGGTTGTCCTCAAGACGCTCTATGAGCTCTTTCTTGGCAACAACAGCCTCTTTCATTTCCCGTATGTTCTTCTCCGCAATCTGACGGAGAAGTCCCAGATTCTCTATTTCCTTGCTGAGAGAGTCGTATTCGCGGTTATTGGCTATATTCTCTATCTGCTTCTGATACTTTTCGATTTCCGCATCGCTGTCAATGATGTCCTGCTGTCTTGAGGAAATGTTCTCACCGAAATGTGCGATAAGTTCGTTTGCATTGGCAATCTTCTCGTTGATGTCGGCGATTTCCGCCTCTATCTGCCTCACCTCTGACGGGAGGTCGCCGCGAAGTTGATGGATTTTGTCGATTTCGGTATCCGCATTCTGGAGTTCATAAAGGGCTTTGAGTTTTTCTTCAACACTCATATCCGACTCGCCGAAGCTTTTGGAAAGAGACACGAAAGTCTCTTTTTGGTCGATAGGAGTCTCTACTTTCTTGATTTTTTTTGTAGCCATGGCTATATATCTGTTTTATTATTTGTCTTTGGACCTTGAGCCGCAAATTTAGTAAAAATTTCCGACACTTATATAAGTTTCTTTATTTCCACCAATTGCGCCCTTATGTCTTTCAGCGCTTCGATGACACGGATGTCCGCAGCAACGCTCCTGCTCCCGTCGCGCAACTCTTTTGCGACGCCGTCAAGAGTGAGCCCTTCAACATGAGTAAGATATTTTATCTGCTTGAGCACCTCCAGACCTTCGGGGGTAAAGTGCCTTCTGCCCTTTACGCTACGCTTTACCTTGACATACTTGTCGAATTTGTCCGACCAGAAGCGTATGGTAGACGCAGGCTCTTCAAGTATCTCCGCCGTTTCTTTAACACTGTAGAACATCCTTTCCATATAGTTTAATCCAATGATTGACGCGTGTTCGATGCCATATAAAGAATATTTGCATACTCGGCCGGAGTCAGCGATGCGAAAAAATAGTTCACAGGGTCCACCGGTGCGCCAGCCTTAATCACCTCATAATGAAGATGAGGGGCATAAGTATTGCCGGAAACCCCCACGGAAGCTATTTTACGCCCGAGTTTCACATTCTGTCCCCTGGACACGAATATTTCCGCAAGATGAGTATAGCGGGTGACAAAACCGCTGTTCGGATGCGTTATTTCCACCACATTTCCCTCCCCCTTATTGGAACGCCTTACAAGGGATACCACTCCTGCATCGGTGGCATACACAGGCTCTCCGTGGGGAGCTATGAGGTCCACTCCGTTGTGGCGCACGTGGACTTTGTAGTAAGGGTTGATTTTCTCGCCCTGTGATGCCCCCACTTGCGGATAACTCAAATTCCTGATGGGGATTGCCATGGGCGGAAGCTTGCTTATGCCTGTTGCGCAGGATGCCGCGAGTATGCGTCTGATATTTTCTGCCACAACGGTTGCCCTGTCCTCTATGTTTAAAATCTTGTTTCTGGTGTAGGCGGTTATGTACTCGTTGGATACGCTGTCCGGCGTCGCGAGAAAGCCGAGCGATGCCGTGGGGTCAAGCAAAGGCGCCTGAGTCAGGAAAACCGCCTTGTAGATTTCATCATCGCGTATTTCCAGACCGGCAATCACATCCCGGACAAGTGCGTCCTGCTCCACGAGTTCAGGGTATATCTTCTCGTACATCCTGTTCTCCTCATTGAGCAATTTCTCGGTGTCCGTGCTTATAATCAGGGAGAATATCACATAGTAGAGCAAGGCAAGGAGTATGGACACCGCAAGGAAGGAGAGTATCCACCTGACGATATAGAAGACGGAAACTCCGGCTTTCCTGATGTTCAGACTGCTGTCTATTTCATAGTGCTTCTGCATCACTTGCGTTTTTTTATTTTTGAAGGACGGCTCGCCACCGGCTTGGAAAGGTCTTTGCGGGCGGTTACAATAGTATCATACTCTTCATAATCCATTTCAAGATCATAAAAACTCGTAGGATTGATTGGAGTGCCCTTATACATGACTTCATAGTGCAGGTGAGGTCCGGTGGACTTGCCGCTGTTGCCGGTCTCGCCTATACATTCCCCGCGCTTCACATTCATGCCTTCAGTAACGTGTATCAGCTTCAGATGCGCATAACGCGTCTTGTATCCGAAGCCGTGGTCGAGCACTATTTCATTGCCGTAACCGCGGAAGCCGAACTTCACCTTTTCCACCACAGCATCTCCGACGGCATATACAGGATTCCCTATAGGGGTCGCAAAATCTATACCCTCGTGCATTTTACGCTGTCCCGAAATAGGGTCGGACCTATGGCCGAAGTTGCTTGCTATATGATAAGTGCCTTTGCGCGGACTGATGGGAGGAATTGCGGGAACGCAGGACATCATATCCCCGACACTGCGGGCGTGATAGGAGATTTCGTCCAGAGACTTGCTTTCCACGTATGTACGACGCATCATTTTGTCAAGACGTACGGCGGTGGCGCGCAGAGGACTGCTACCCGGAAGCTTGTCAAAGGCGGAATAGCGGTTCACGCCTCCTATCCCGGCGTTCTTCATATCTTCGGGAAGTTCATTCATACCGAAAATGGAGCGGTAGATTTTCTCGCTTCGCATTTCAAGTCCGTCAAGCACCTGCTGCGAATTATCGAGCTGCCTGTTCATCATCTCGATTTTGTAGGTCCACTCCGCATTCACCCTCTTGACATGAGCTGTTTTAGGCAGGTCTTTCCCAAGCACCCCGGTATATATCTGGAAATAAAGTATGGACAAGCCTATACTGCCGACCACAAAAACAATGCGCTCGGCAACTTTCTTCCATTTAGGCTCATCTTTCATCTCAAAAATGAGCGTTTGCGGATTAAGTATGTATCTGGCTTTGAAAAGAGCCATAAGGTTTATCTTTTTGTCTTTTCTATTTCAAGTTTTGAGCTACCCTCGGAGCAGATATATTTCTCCGGCTCCCGGAAGCCCCTGAGGAATTCCTCAATACCCATTCTCTTTTTGCCAGCAAGCTGTACATCTTTGAGGGAAAGCGCGCCGTCTGCAGTCGTCACTGCAAGGTAGGTGCAGCCGTCGCTGAGCAGACGCCCCGGAGTGCCGGGAGTTTCGAGAGCCATCTTTTCCGCCGAATATATCTTCAGGGAAAGAGGGGTTCCCGAGCCTGTCAGCTCGGTATAGGCAGTCGGGAACGGGCTCAGACCGCGAATAAGATTGTATATATTCTCGCTTGTGTCATTCCAGTCTATATGGCAGAGTTCCTTTGAAAGCTTAGGGGCAGGCTTTAGCACTTCCGTGCCTTGTATGAATGAGCGCTGCACGCGTGTCTCCACATTATTCTCCACTATTCCCTCCACCGTCTCCAATACGAGTTCCGAGCCGATTTCCATAAGTTTGTCGTGCACGTCTCCTGCCGAGTCGGTTTCCCCGATACGGCACTCTTCGCGAAGTATTATGCGTCCCGTGTCTATATCCTTGTCAATCATGAATGTGGTCACGCCTGTCATGCGTTCTCCGTTTATGACTGCCCAATTTATAGGAGCCGCTCCACGGTATTGGGGCAGAAGGGCGGCATGAAGATTGAAAGTGCCGAGACGAGGCATGGTCCATACTTCTTCCGGGAGCATGCGGAAAGCTACGACCACGAAGAGGTCTGCTTTGAGAGCAGCCAGACGCCCGAGAAATTCAGGGTCTTTGAGTTTTATCGGTTGCAGCACGGGAATGTTGTGCTCCACTGCATATTTCTTGACTGCGCTTTCGTTCACTTTAAGCCCTCTGCCGCTCGGCTTGTCAGCGACAGTGACCACTCCCACTATATCAAAGCCTTTCTTCACAAGGGCATCGAGAGGCGCGACTGCAAACTCCGGAGTCCCCATATACACTATTCTCGTCTTTTTGAAAAAGCCCATAAACTTGGTTTTTAATTTACGCCAGCGGCCGAGCAGGGTGTCGTTGTCGAACAGCTGCTTGTCTTTTATGGCTATATAGGAAATGAACATGCCTATGGGGAATAATACATACGAGGATATGAATGCTCCCGTGACAGCCCCGACAGCCCCGTCTTTTGCAAGTTTGACGCCCGATATATCCACAACCCAGTACAAAACGAAGAAAAGCGCGGACACAATGGCTGAAACACCGAGGCCTCCTTTTCTTATGAGAGCGCCAAGAGGTGCACCTATGAAGAAAAGTATGAAGCAGGCAAGAGCCCCGGAATATTTCTTGAGTATTTCTATATCGGTCCTGCGAAGATAGAAGACAGGCTCGTAAATATCCCTTTCATAACTCTGCAACGTGCTGGCAAGCTGATTCGCGTTGTCCGCCGCCCTCTGATACGCCTGTATCTGCTCCGCCAGATTTGTCCACTTCAGATAATCTTCCGCATGGAAGTTCTTGAAGGCTTCAGGTCTGAAAGAGGTGTCCAGCTGCTTGTAACGATAGAAAGTGGTATTGGCAATGAGGCTGTTGTAATGGTCTTTGTGATAGCTGTCCACTTTAGTGTCCAGAGAGTCCTTGTAGTACAAAAGCTGTTTAAGCTCCATTGATTTCACCTGGTCGCCGAAACGCGCGTCATCGGATTTGCGGAAAGCGTAATTCGTCAGAGGAATCACCATTTCCTGCTTTCTGAAATCGACTTTCTGCAACTGAAGCGTGGTGTCCGTATAACTTTTGCTGTTGGTCTCACTATAATTTACGCCGTCATAGAGGGTGAATATGAGATAATCCTTGCTTCCGGACATTTTCATCATCGCGGAGTCGGCTATGGTCAGGGCGTTGTTGCCCCTCTCTCTCGTGTGGTCGTAGACCATAACATCGTACATCATCCCGCTCTTTGCTTCACGCCTTCCAATACGCAGGACATAGCCGTCTATACCATCGTAGAAAGTGCCCGCAGGTATCTTGATTTCCGCCTTTGTCCTGCCTATATCGTCGCGCAGAGTGTAGATTTTGTTGAAAGCGAGCGGGACAAGCTTGTCTGCCGTAAAAAACGCCCCGAGACTTATTATGGCGCAGCAAATCATAATGGGGAGTATCACTCTCGAAAAAGACACGCCCGATGCCTTTATCGCCATAAGCTCATTGTTCTCCGCCATACTGCCAACAGTCATCATAGACGAGAGAAGGGTGGCGAGAGGAAGTGCAAGCGGAAGTATAGTGCAGCCGCCCCACATCATAAACTCAAAGATTACAAGGAGGGAAAGTCCTTTGCCCACGAGTTCGTCTATGTAGAGCCAAAGGAACTGCATTAAAAGGATGAATATGACGACCAGCAGAATCGCGATGAACGGTCCTACAAACGCTTTTACTATGAATCCATCCAGTTTCTTCATTCCCTGTCGGAAGTTTTATTTTACAGCTTCCGCCACGAGCAGCTCCAATGCCTTGCCAAGCCCGTTTATATCCTTTCCGCCCGCAGTGGCAAGACCCGGCTGGCCTCCGCCTCCGCCGAGAACGCATTTAGCCGCTTCTCTTATATCCCGGCCTGCATCCTTTCCCTTGGCAACGAGGTCGTTTGAATACATCAGCACGAGCTGCGGCTTCCCGCCGAACTCAAACGCAGCCGCCACGGCAAGGTTTTTCTCTTCTTTCCGCAGCAGCGCCATTATATCACGCACCAAGGCAGGGTCTTGGGATTCTGTGAGTTTTACAAGCCTTATGCCATTTATATTCTCTGCGTTTTTCGCAAGTTCTACAGCCTTGGACTTTGCTTTTTCCTTGAGATATTCGCCTATTTCTTTTTTGTACTCCGCATTGTCTTCCTGCATTTTTTGTATGGCTCCGTTAAGGTCCGCAGCATTGTTGAAGAAAGAGCGCGCATCGCGTATGGTGCTCTGGAAGCCGTACACAAGCTCCTCTGCAGCCTCTCCTGTGACAGCCTCGATGCGGCGGACACCCGCGGCTATCGCAGACTCGCTTACAATCTTGAAGAAACCTATATTTCCGGTGGCGGATGCGTGACAGCCTCCGCAGAGTTCCACGCTCGGTCCGAACTTCACAACGCGTACGCTGTCTCCGTACTTCTCGCCGAAGAGAGCTATTGCCCCCATAGCCTTTGCTTCTTCCATAGTTGCGTCACGCTTTTCCCAAAGAGGGTAATTCTCGCGTATAAGTTCGTTCACACGCTTCTCCAATGCAAGGATTTGCTCGTCGGAGAGTTTTTCAAAATGCGAGAAATCGAAGCGGAAAGAAGTGTCGCTGACAAAGGAGCCTTTCTGCTCGACATGCGAGCCGAGTATCTCTATCAGAGCCCTGTCGAGAAGATGGGTGCAGCTGTGGTTGTTGGCGATACGGCGGCGGCGTACGGCATCCACCTCAAGGGTAAATACGCCCTCGCAATTGCGAGGCAGCCTTTCTGCCACGTGTATGGTCAGGTTATTTTCTTTGAGGGTATTCACAATCGCGATACGCTCGCCTTCCTCGGAAATAATGACGCCGGTGTCTCCGACCTCGCCTCCCATTTCTCCATAGAAAGGGGTACGGTCGAACACCAGTTGGAGCATTTCCTTGTTTTTGAGCACGACTTTACGATGCTTGAGCATTTTGGCACCCTCTATCTTTGTGTTGTCATAGCCGAGAAAGACGCTCTCACCCTCGTTATATTCAGTCCAGTCACCGAATTCATTGGCAGTGGCGTTGCGGGCGCGGTCTTTCTGCTTGGCGAGGGCGGCATTGAAGCCGTCGATGTCCACCTTGTAGCCGTTCTCCGTCGCGATGAGTTCGGTCAGGTCTATAGGGAAACCGTAGGTATCGTACAGAGTGAAAGCGTCTTCTCCGGTGATGAGTCCGGTCTCCACACTCTTTCTCATGTAATCATCCATGAGTTTGATACCGCGGTCAAGAGTGCGCAGGAAAGCATTTTCCTCCTCCCTTATCACATTTTCTATCAGTTTCTGCTGGCTCACAAGCTCGGGATAGGCCTCTCCCATGTCACTCACAAGTTGGGGCACAAGGCGGCATAGAAAAGGCTCGTTGAAGCCGAGGAAAGTATAACCGTAGCGTACAGCCCTGCGTAGAATACGACGTATGACATAGCCTGCCTTTACATTGCTTGGGAGTTGTCCGTCGGCAATGGAGAAACATATAGTCCTGATATGATCCGCAATCACACGCATAGCCACATCGGTCTTTGGGGATTCACGGTATTTATGCCCGGAAAGTTCGCCTATCTTCCCGAGCATGCCTGTAAAGACATCGGAGTCGTAGTTGGAGTTTTTGCCCTGAAGCACTGCGCAGAGGCGCTCGAAGCCCATGCCCGTATCTATATTCTTGGCAGGAAGAGGCTCCAAATGCCCGTCTGACATTCTCTGGTACTGCATAAACACGAGATTCCATATCTCTATCACATGAGGGTCGGACTTGTTCACAAGTTCCCGCCCTGAAATTCCGGAAGCCTTCTCCTCGTCGCTTCTTATGTCTATATGAATCTCCGAGCACGGACCGCACGGACCCGTATCGCCCATCTCCCAGAAATTGTCATGTTTGTTCCCAAGCAGTATCCTCTCTGCCGGGAGGTGCTTGAGCCAGGCCCTGCGCGCCTCTTCGTCAAGTTCCGTTCCGTCCTCTTTGCTACCCTCGAACACTGTGGCATAAAGCAGATTAGGGTCTATTTTATATACGCCGGTGAGTAGTTCCCATGCAAAATCAATGGCCTCCACCTTGAAATAATCCCCGAAAGACCAGTTACCCAGCATCTCGAACATGGTGTGGTGGTAGGTATCGTGACCGACTTCCTCAAGGTCATTATGCTTGCCGCTCACGCGAAGGCACTTCTGAGAGTCTGCCGCACGTTTGTAAGGGGATTTCAAATTCCCGAGAAAAATATCCTTGAATTGGTTCATTCCGGCATTTGTAAACATCAGCGTGGGGTCGTTCTTCACTACCATTGGTGCTGAAGGGACTATTGTATGCCCCTTTGATGCGTAAAAATCCAGAAACTTCTGTCTGATTTCTTTTGCGGTCATATTTATTCTATTTCTCTATAAGCCCGCAAATATAGTGATTTTCGGCGGATTTTTCAACGGGCGGAAGATACTGCCGGTAAAGCGCCAGGCGTCAGAAGAAAACAGTGAGCGTAGCGAACGAAGTCCCACGTCATCCCATACACCTCCCTCTAAACTTTGGACTGCCGCCTGTACTTGAATAAACGAGGGTGACCTAAGTCTACTTGACTTTTTGGTCACCCTTTCATTTATATTGCATCTGCAATTACTTCATCGGGGATTCTGGCGGACTTGTAGGTGTAAATCTCCTTATCCGTCTCGAGAGTGATGTGATTTTCTCCTTTGCTGACCTTATATTTGGAATGCAGAGGAGTACCGTCGGAATATTTCCCGTCAAGGACATTCCCCACAATGGTGTAAGTACCCTCGTATTTGCGATAGCGCCCCTCCCCACGCTTCTCATAAGTTTTGAAGCCAGAGGAATTGAACTCTAAATATATACTCAGCGGCACTTCCCCGATCTTCACTGCTTTGGTTGCATAATCCGAGAACTCCCACTGTCCGTCAATATTCAACACATCTTCTGTTTTCTCCTTTCTGTTACAAGCCGAAAGAGTTGCGAGCAGCGCTATGGCTGCGATGTAAACAAGATTTTTCATAATACTATAACCAGCCTCCTATTCCGTTTCCGCCGTCAACATATCTGGACACCAAAGAAACATCCACTTCAAGTTCCATACCTCCGGTAGGCTTATCGCCGCCTCCGACGTGATCACCTCCGCCGACTGCCCTTATGGTGAGTCTGCCCGAGCCGACCTTTGTAGGGTGCAGGTAAAGACGCCCGAATTGAACTATTGCATACCCCTCGGCAGGGACTCCCGGGTGATTGGTATCTCCTGCCTGCTTTATAAGCTGGAGTCCCATCGCATCGACAGTTTCCTTAGGGACATCCACGCCAAGGTAAGTAAGACTTATAGAGGCAGTACCGAAATATTCCGACAAATCTATCCACTGCCTGACTCCCACAGTCGCCGTGGAAGTCGGAGTCCCGTCTATCTTCATCATCAGACGCCATGCGTCAATCGCACCTGTCCCCATTTTGTGATAGTAAGGAACAAGACTCAGATTTGGACGGGTATTACTTGCATAAGTCTTCAATGGAGTCTTGTTAATCTTCTGGTCAATATCATTGACGGAAGATAGTATCATCTGCTTGAATTGTGCTACAGTAAATTTCTTCCCCTGCTTTTTTGCGTAAGAAAGCGCAAGTGCGACAACACCGGAAACATGAGGACAAGCCATTGAGGTGCCCTGCATGTAGCCGTAGTCGGAGTTGTCATCGGAAAATTCTTTGGGCAAAGTGGAGAGCACCATTGCTCCTTTAGATGTGAAAGGCTCAAGATAAGCCTCTCCGCCGGGAGCCGCGATGTTGCAGCCCGGACCATAATTGGTATAGTAGGTGGGAAGCATATCGGGTGCGAATGCCGAAACACTGATAAATTCTGCCGCGGCCCCAGGATAATGGGCGTAAGGATGATTCTCATTGCCGGAGGCAAAAATTGCTATACCCCCGTCAAGAACGGGATTATTCTTGGTCGCCTCAAAATATCTGATTGCATCGATTTCCGCAGCTCCTCCGTATTTGTAATAGTAGGAATTATCGTCAGGGATCGACACTGTGAGGCCGAAAGAGCATGAAATAATGGAAGCACCGTTATCGGCGGCATATTTTACCGCACGCGCAATCATAGAGGATGTACCTCCCTTTCCTTTTGAAAAAATCTGGCAGGACATAATACGGCATCCGTCGCCCTTGCCACTGCCACCCGCTACTCCTGAAACACCCAAACCATTGTTATTGACTGCAGCAATGGTGCCCGCGCAGTGAGTTCCATGACCTGAGTTGCCCCTTTCCGTAGTTTTCTCCCACTCTATATCCGGGCTGTCGGCGGCAAAATTATAACCGTAAATATCATCCTTGTAGCCGTTGCCGTCAGTATCCGAGCCGTCGAGGGACTCTTTGGGATTCTTCCACATATTGGCAGCGAGGTCGGGATGACTGTACATGACACCTTCATCGACTACGGCAACGATAATTCCGGGATCGCCGCAGCTGAGGTTCTTCCAGACATCTTCCACATTTATGTCCGCTCCTGCAAGTGCGGTGGTCGCAATGGAACGGTCTCCCAGATTCTTGTAATGCCATTGCGCGCCGAGAAGAGGATCATTGAAAGCCTTGGAGGACGAGGAAGACTTTGAAACGGGAGAATAGCCTCCCGGCTCCTCATCTCTGCTGTATATTGAGGAGTATTGGACAGAGGAGACATAAGGAAGACCAGCACAGGAACTTGAAATGTCATCAATGGAAACACCGTCCTCAAGCGTGATAAGATACCACTTGTCCATATTGAATCTTGCCTCAAGTTCCTCTTTACCCTTGACAGACGGTAAAAGTCTTTCAATTTTTGCGACTCCGGCAAGATTGAATTTTTTGTATGCCTCGCTGTCGGAGAACTTGACTAACAACTCATTCTGAGCGCTTGTTTTGGTCAGTCTGTGAATTTTTGACAGACCCGTCTGCTCCTCTGACAATTTCCCAAGCGTCGTCTCTGGCAGTTTTTCGTTGCATGAAACCATGAAGGCAAGAAGGGAAAGCGTTGCGCCTATACGTAGAATTATATTTTTCATTTTCTATAAAAGAAAGAGGTCTGCCCCGGAAAGGGAGCAGCCTCTTTGTTTTGAATTTCTATGATTTACAATCATTAAAATTTAATAATATCCTTGCGAAGCTCAAGCTTGCGGCTTACATCTGTGTTCACCTTTGATACAGTGAATGCGGCAGCCTTGACTTCCTTTACCGGAGCCTCTTTGACTACTGCCACTTCCGCGGTTCCCAATTTAATTTCATTGGAAAGGGAAATCCTCT
>CAUUCY010000036.1:0-18690 GCA_963543835.1 uncultured Bacteroidales bacterium | reverse complement strand
GCTGCCGCACAACGCTCCATTTCCCGGACGCCCTCGACAACGAACAGGCCGAGTTCCCTGCGGAGGCTTGATTTCTCGTGCAGGTTGAGCAACTGCTTGATTTTGGGATTATGGACTGAAGTTATAAGCTCTGCCATTTACAGGAGTTTTTCTATGCTTGCAGCTATTGATTCTGTGTCTATGCCACACATCGCCCTTTGGGAGGACTGGCGCGCATGATCTATGAATTTGTCTGGAATGCCGTGTCCGACTATCACAGGGGAGTTTTTCAACTCTCCCGAAGCCAGGGCTTCGGCGTAGTATTCACAGACGGCTCCGTAAAGCCCTCCTTTGAGGCATCCGTCCTCCACAGTGATTATTTTCTCGAACTTACCGCCTATTTCTTTCAGAGTGTCTTTGTCGAGGGGTTTCAGGAATTTGAAATCGTAAACTCCGACCTGCCCCCCGTGCCGACGCGCTGCTTGCAGCGCGCTGTTTGCCGAAGGCCCTATTGTTATTATTGCCACTTTGTCGCCTTCAAGGAGCTTTTCCGCACGTCCCACTTCCATTGCCCGGAACTCGGTGCCGCGCCATTGGCTTCCGTCACCGCTGCCGCGCGGATAGCGTATGATGAACGGACCGCTTTCGCTTTGGAGGGCGGTGTACATCATTTGTCGCAGCTCCGGTTCGTTGCGTGGCGATGCTATGATACAGTTCGGTATGCTGCGGTATGCCGCCATGTCGAATGCTCCGGTGTGGGTGGCACCGTCCTCGCCTACAACTCCCGCCCTGTCGAAACACAGCACAACAGGCAGTTTCTGGAGGGCTACATCGTGGATTATCTGGTCGTAGGCACGCTGTGAGAATGATGAATAGATGTTGCAGAAGGGTTTCATTCCGCTTGCTGCGAGTCCTGCGGAAAATGTTACCGCGTGCTCCTCTTCTATCCCCACGTCGAAGAATCTTTCGGGAATTTCGTTTTTCAGCAGGCTCATCCCGCAGCCGCTTGCCATCGCGGGAGTGATGCCGACGACGCGTTTGTCCATCAGGGCAAGTTCCACAAGCGTTTCTCCGAAGACGTCCTGAAAGCGGTCCGGACTTGTCGGGGAAATTATGCGCGCGCCTGTCTCGGGATTGAATTTGCCGGGCGCATGCCAGGTTACGGGGTCCTCCTCCGCCGGGTCATAGCCTTTGCCCTTGCGGGTTATGCAATGCAGCACTCTCGGACCTTTGAGCTCGCTGATGCGGCTGAGGGTTCTTATTACTTTTTCTATATCGTTGCCGTCAATAGGTCCGAAATAGCGGAAGCCGAGCGATTCGAAGAGGTCTCCCCCGAAGCTTTTGACGAACCAAGACTTTAGCGAGCGCGCCCAGTTCCGGAAGAAATTCCTGGTTTTGCCTTCGCCCATGCTGTCCCAGATTGCATTCTTGATGCGGTTGTAGGTGGTGCTGGTGGTGAGGCTCAGCAGGTGTCGGTGCACCCCCCCGTTGTTCGGATCTATGGATTGGTTGTTGTCGTTTAATATTACCAGAAGATCTGCGGAGCTTGCGCCTGCATTGTTCAGGCCCTCGAGGGCGAGCCCTCCTGTGAGAGCACCGTCGCCTATTACTGCAACTGATTTGAACTTGGCACCGCTGATGCGTGCCGCTTCGGCAAAACCGAGGGCGGCCGAGATGGATGTTGAGGAATGACCCACTCCGAAAGCGTCATAGGGACTTTCGTCGCGGCGAGGAAAACCGCTTATGCAGCCTTCCGTGCGGCAGGCTTTGAATTCTTCCTTCCTTCCCGTCAGTATTTTATGGGCGTAGGCCTGATGCCCCACATCGAAAACGATCTTGTCATCCGGAGTGTTATATACATAATGCAGGGCGGTGATGATCTCCACAGCACCGAGGCTGGATGCGAGATGACCGGGATTCTCCGCGCAGCAATGCACCATATAATCCCTGACTTCGCTGCAAAGATTCTTAATTTCCTGCTTTGTGAGCCCCTTCAAATCCGAAGGGGAATTGACTTTGTCAAGTATTTTGTACATCAGTATTCAACAATCAGTCCGCTAAGATACTATATTTTATCCTACTTTTGAAAAAAACTGCGTATATTAGCGTTTCCTAAAAAAATCAGCTTATGTCAGAAAAATCAACAAAAACACTCCGTGATTCGGCGGCATTGCGTTGGACTGCCTTATTGTTATTGGCAATGGCAATGTTCTGTTCGTACATTTTCATGGACATCCTGTCTCCTATAAAGGATTTGATGGAGTCCCAAAGAAATTGGGACTCTACTGCATTCGGAACAATGCAGGGCTCGGAAACTTTCCTTAATGTTTTCGTGTTCTTTTTGATATTCGCAGGTATTATACTTGACAAAATGGGTGTGCGCTTCACCGCCTTGCTTTCGGGCGCGGTTATGCTTTTGGGCGCATTCATCAAGTATTATGCTATCAGCGAGGCGTTTATCGGATCACCTATGGAGGCTTGGTTCAACACTCACCTCAATTATATTCCCGTTTTCTCCGAAATAGGCGTGTCTCCTTTCTACGAGGGGATGCCTGCATCTGCCAAACTTGCGGCAATAGGGTTTATGATTTTCGGCTGTGGCACTGAGATGGGAGGTATCACCGTGAGCCGCGGTATCGTGAAGTGGTTTAAGGGTAGGGAGACTGCTCTTGCAATGGGCTCGGAGATGGCTCTTGCCCGCCTCGGAGTTGCGACCTGTATGATTTTCTCTCCTTTCTTTGCAAAACTCGGCGGCACCGTGGACGTTTCCCGTTCCGTAGCTTTCGGTCTTGTCCTGCTTTGCATTGCGATGATTATGTTTGTGGTTTATTTCTTCATGGACAGGAAACTGGATTCGCAGACAGGAGAAGCAGAGGAAAAGGATGATCCGTTCAGGGTCAGGGACCTCGGCAGAATCCTTACGAACAAGGGCTTCTGGCTGGTTTCCCTGCTCTGCGTGCTGTATTATTCCGCAATTTTCCCTTTCCAGAAGTATGCGGTCAATATGCTTCAGTGCAATATCTCCTTTACCGAAGTTCCTGCAGATTCGTTCTTCGCTTCCCCGGCAGTCACGATTGTGCAGTATATAATCATGCTCGTAGTTGCGGTAACGGCTTTTTCAAGTAATTTCATATCCAGGAAAAATCTGAAGGCGGCCCTTCTTTGCAGCTCGGTCGTTGCTCTTGTATGCTATTGCTACATAGGGTATATGCGTCAGTCTGCGGAGAGTATATTTGCAGTATTCCCGCTCCTTGCCGTAGGAATAACACCTATACTCGGAAATTATCTCGATAAAAACGGAAAAGCGGCTTCAATGCTTTCTTTGGGGGCGCTCCTTCTTATTGCTTGCCACCTCACTTTTGCATTCATTCTCCCTGTTTTCAAGGGCAATGATTTTGGTATAGTCGTAGCTTACCTGACTATTCTTGTGCTTGGAGCATCGTTTTCGCTCGTTCCTGCCGCTCTCTGGCCGAGTGTTCCCAAACTTGTAGATTCAAAAATCATAGGCTCTGCCTACGCCCTTATCTTTTGGATTCAGAATATAGGTCTTTGGCTTTTCCCTCTGCTTATCGGGAAGATTCTGGACAAGACCAACCCGGGCGTTACGAATCCTACGGATTTGAATTACACCGCTCCTCTGGTTATGCTTGCATGTCTTGGCGTGGCTGCATTTGCAATAGGGGTGATATTGAAGAAAGAAGACAGGAAAAACAATCTCGGACTGGAAAATCCCAATATAAAGAATGAGCGGTAAAAAGAATTTCTCAAAGACCGCGTGGGCGGTCCTGGCATGCCTTGTCGTGCCCATGTTCGCATCGTTCTATTTCGACGATATTTTCTCCACTCTTTCGCACCTCTTCGAGAATCCCGCGCTCATTGAGCTTGCCTGGGATTCCGCCGACTACGGTCTGTACACGAGCGCTTATTCCGTTCTGTGCGTTTTCGGAGGTCTGGTGTTCTGCGGTATGCTCATCGACAAATGGGGGGTGCGCATCACCGGTTCCATCTTCCTTGCGATGATGGTGGGAGGCGCCTCCATGGTCCTGTGGGCCATTACCGCCGGACTCGCTCCCAAGACTTCTCTTGCTGTTGCATACGTCGGCTGCATGCTCTTCGGACTCGGCAGCGAGATACTTGGAGTGACGGTAACAAGGGCTCTTGCAAAATGGTATCGTAATGGTCCTATGGCTCTTGCAATGGGCTTGCAGCTCTCGATTTCGCGTCTTGGCACAGCCTGCGCTCTCGTTGCCTCGCCCCTGCTTGTCGCCGCAAAAGCTCCCGGGGAGATTTACACTCTCGCGGAAACCGCCCGCCCTGCCGTGCTCGGACTGGGCATAATGGCTGTAGGTGTGATTCTTTGGGCGTTTTTCGTGGTGCTCGACAGAAGATATGACACCACCCAGAAACTATATACCGCAGAAGGAGTGCCGGGAAGCAGACAGGAAGAGCCTTTCCGCATGAAGGATGTGCTCAAGCTCCTTTCCAACAAGCAGTTCCTGTATATTTCCCTGCTCTGTGTATTCTTCTACAGCAGTATAGTCGCTTTCAAGAAATTCGCTTCCGCTATTCTTATTCCGCGCTTCGATGTGCCGGTCGAGGCTGCAAGCTGGATGATTTCTATGCTCCCTTTCGCCACCGTCATTTTCGCGCCTCTTTTCGGAATCCTTCTCGACAAGATAGGAAAGGCTTCTCATCTGATGGTTCTTGGAGCGGTGCTTGCCATGCTTGCGCATATATTGTTCGCTTTCGCTCCTCAGGGAGTGCCGTTCTATGGTTATCTTAGCATGGTTTTCCTTGGCTTCGCCTATACTCTTGTGCCTACCGCCTTGTGGCCGTCGGTGCCCAAGATAGTGCCTGAGAATGTGTTGGGGACGGCATATTCCTTTGTCTACTGGATACAGAATCTCGGACTGATGAGCTTCAAGATGATAGCGGGCTGGATACTTGCCGGAGCGGTCGCCTCGGGAAACGGTCCGTCAGATGCTGCCGCCGGAGCATTCCGGGTGGAATTGGTCTTCGTGGCAATCTGTATAGTAGCCCTTGTCCTTGCGATATTTTTCCGCAGAGAGGCTGAAAAGCATCCCGAACTTAGAATTGACTCCCCGTCATAATGGGGAAGCAGGCTCGCGCCTGGGCTCTGAGCCATTCCATCCCGTCCACATAGTTTTTTGCTTCAGAAAGTACGGGGTTTCTATAGTTGGCTTCGATGACGAGTGTGTCATCGAGGCCTTTTATTTTCAGCGGAAGGCTCTCGGGTATGCACCATATTATCGTGTCGCAATATTCCAAAGCGTCGCCTATCTCTTCGATGGTGCAGGGATGCGGGCTCCATTCTTTGTTGAAAAGCCCGAGCCTTTCCGCAAACTCCTCCGCTTTGGAGAAAGTGCGGTTTGCAAGAAAAACTTCATAACCCTGCCTGAGAGCTCCGAGAGTTGCCGCGCGTCCGGCTCCTCCTGCCCCTACGACGAGTATAGGACCTGCGGGTCTGCGTTCCGAGAGTATCTCCTTTACTGCCATCCAATCGGTGTTGTAGGCCTCTACAATTCCGTTTTCACGCTTTACAAGCACATTCGCCGCCTCCAGAATGCGGCATTCTTCGGAGGCCTTGTCGGCGCGGCGGAAGGCTTCGCTCTTGTGAGGTGCAGTCACATTGACGGCGGCGTAGCCGTCGAGGAATCGACCCCACGCACGGTCGAAATCCCGTTCTTCCAAAAGGTCGTAGGCGTATTTGCCCCTGTACGCTTCGCGGAACAATTCGGGACTTTTCGAATGTGCGACGGGGTATCCCATGAGTCCATATCTCTTTTTCATAAGCGGATGCCTTTTTGCAAATATAAGTAATAAAATGTTTATCTTTGTAAGATTACAACTTACAGAAATAAAACACAAATAGATATGAACGTAGAATACAGTGAGCAGGAACTGCTCAGAAGAGATTCCCTTGTGAAGCTTCGCGAGTTGGGTATTGAGCCTTATCCGGCTGCCCTCTATCCCGTAAATGCGACAGCCCGGAGCATCAGCGAGGGCTATGATCCCGAAAAGGAGAATTTCCGTGAAGTGTGCATAGCGGGAAGAATCATGAGCCGCCGTATAATGGGCGCTGCTTCTTTCGGCGAACTCCAGGACGAGACAGGACGTATTCAGATTTATGTGAAGCGTGACGAAATCTGTCCCGGTGAAGACAAGACAATGTACAATACCGTTTGGAAAAAACTTCTTGACATAGGAGACATAGTCGGCGTCAAGGGTTTTGCATTCATTACACAGACAGGTCAGTTGTCCGTGCATGTGAAAGAACTTGTGCTATTGAGCAAATCCCTCAGGGTGCTCCCTATAGTCAAGGAGGCAGACGGTGTCGTGCATGATGCTTTCACCGATCCCGAGCTGCGTTATCGTCAGCGTTACGTGGACCTTATAGTCAATCCTCAGGTCAGGGATGTGTTCGTGAAAAGGTCGAAGATAATCGCGACTATGCGCGAGTATTTCAACGAAGCGGGCTGTCTCGAAGTGGAGACACCAATACTACAGAGCATACCGGGAGGAGCTGCCGCACGTCCTTTCATCACCCACCACAACGCTCTCGATATTCCGCTCTACCTGCGCATCGCAAATGAACTCTATCTCAAACGCCTGATCGTGGGAGGCTTCAACGGAGTTTACGAATTCGCAAAGGATTTCCGCAACGAGGGCATGGACAAAACCCACAATCCGGAGTTCACCTGTATGGAAATTTATGTGGCATACAAGGATTACAATTGGATGATGGATTTTGTGGAGAAGATGCTCGGCAGGGTTGCAACTGCCGTGAACGGCACCACGAAGGTCAATATAAATGGAAATGAAGTCGATTTCGGCGCGAAATACCGCCGTCTTCCGCTACTTGAAGCCATAAAGGAATATGCGGGAGTGGATGTCAGGGGAATGTCGGAAAGAGAACTTCGCGACACCTGCAAGAAACTTGATGTCGATGTGGATGACTCCATGGGCAAGGGAAAGCTTATAGATGCAATCTTCGGCACTTACTGCGAAGACAAACTCATACAGCCTACATTCATCATAGATTATCCTGTGGAGATGTCTCCGCTTACCAAGCGTCACAGGACGGATCCTGCCCTGACCGAGCGCTTTGAGCTCTTCGTGAACGGCAAGGAACTTGCAAACGCATATTCCGAGCTCAACGACCCTATAGACCAGCTTGAGCGTTTTGAAGAGCAGGTGGCTCTCAAAACCAAGGGTGATGACGAGGCTATGTATATTGACATGGACTTTGTGCGCGCCCTCGAGTACGGCATGCCTCCTACCTCCGGCCTTGGAATCGGCATAGATCGCCTGACTATGTTCATGACGGGTCAGACAACCATTCAGGACGTGCTTTTCTTCCCTCAGATGCGACCTGAAAGAACTGCGGTCAAAGAGGAGGAATAATGACTCGCAGGGAAAGCAAATGGGAGCTTAAGGAACAGCCTGACAACAGGATTGTAGATCAGCTTTCCGCGGAGCTGGGGATTGACAGAGTCCTCGCCGAACTGCTTGCGACTAGGGGTGTCGAGTCGTACGGGCAAGCCCGTGCGTTCTTCCGTCCGAGTCTCGACCAACTCCACGATCCTTTCTTGATGAAAGATATGGATCTTGCGGTGGAGCGTCTGCACAAAGCCATTGAGAGCAAGGAAAAAGTGCTTGTTTATGGCGACTACGATGTGGATGGCACTACCGCCGTCGCCCTTGTGTACTCCTTTGTGCGTCGTTTTACAAAAGAGCTTGAATTTTATATTCCCGACCGCTACGATGAGGGCTACGGTATTTCATACAAGGGTATAGACTGGGCAGCGGAACACAATTGCGGGCTCATTATAGCCCTTGACTGCGGCATAAAGGCAATAGAGAAAACGGAATACGCCCGTCAGAAAGGGGTGGATATGATAATTTGCGATCATCATCTCCCCGAGAGCTCCCTCCCCAAGGCGGTCGCCGTGCTCGATCCCAAGCGTGAGGATGACAACTATCCTTTCGACGACCTCTCCGGCTGCGGCGTGGGATTCAAGTTAGTGCAGGCATATTCCCAAAAATACGGAATCGAATTCGAGAGCCTCATCCCTCTTCTGGACCTTCTCGCGGTCAGCATTGCCGCTGATCTTGTGACTATGGTGGGCGAGAACAGGATTTTGTCTCATTTCGGGCTCAAAGTTCTCAACGAAAGCCCGCGTTACGGCCTTCTTGCCATGATTGAGCTCTCCAAGCTTGAACAGGGACATATAAGTATGGACGATATAGTTTTCAAGATAGGCCCCCGAATCAATGCCGCAGGACGCATGGAGTCCGGACGTCTGGCAGTGCAGCTGCTTACCGCGACCAACGAGCGCGAGGCAATGGAGCTGGGCGAAGCCATCAATGAAAACAACACCGAGCGCAAGAATATAGACAGGGAAATAACCCAGGAAGCCCTCGAAATGGTGGAAAAAGGCGGCTGCCTTGCTTGTGAGAATGTCACCATAGTCTATAATCCCGAATGGAACAAGGGAGTGGTGGGTATAGTAGCCTCCCGCCTCGTCGAAGCTTTCTACAAACCCACAGTCGTGCTTACCCGCTCCAACGGATTTGTGACGGGTTCAGCGAGAAGTATCGTGGGATTCGATCTTTACGAGGCGATAGAGAGCTGTTCCGACCTGCTTGAAAACTTCGGCGGGCACGTCTATGCGGCGGGGCTCACGATGAAGGAGGAAAATGTAAATGAATTTGCCCGCAGGATGAGTGAGTTCGTGGGAAACAAAATCTCCGAAGAGCAGCTGGTGCCGGTCATAGAAATAGACGCGAATCTGGCTTTCTCGCAGATAACCCCAAAATTCTCCAGAATACTCAAGCAGTTCCAGCCTTTCGGCCCGGGCAACACCAATCCTATCTTCCTGACCGAGGGCGTCTATGACGTCGGGACAGGCCGCAAGGTAGGGGCGGGCGGCACTCACATGAAGCTCGATCTCATACAGGAAACACAGCCCTATCATCAGATACCTGCGATTGCTTTCAATATGGCGGAATCTTACGACTACATAAAATCCGGCAATCCTTTCGATGTCTGTTATTCCATAGTAGAAAACTATTATCGCGGGAGTTCGACAATACAACTGCGTTTGAAGGACATACGCGAGAGAGAAGAAATAATCTGAAATGACCACACGTGAAGCGGAAATCATAGAGCTCCTGCATAAGGAGGTAAAACCTGCCCTCGGCTGTACGGAGCCGATTGCCGTCGCTCTTGCCGTCGCAAAAGCCGTGGAGGTTGTAGCCTCCGGTTGTACAGGCTGCAATGCGGAATGCGCCTTATGGCGTCAGACCGTGGATTTTGTGATAAATGTCGCCGTGAGCGGCAATATACTCAAGAACGGCATGGGAGTGGGTATCCCCGGCACAGGCATGGTGGGACTGCACATAGCCGCTGCCCTCGGCGCGGTCTGCGGCAAGTCGAGATACGGACTTGAAGTGCTCCACGACCTGAGTGACGGGGCAGTCGAGCGTGCCAAGGCTCTCGTCGCAAAAGGGAAAGTGCGCATCTCAATCGCGGATACCACCCACAAACTGTATGTCAAGGCAGGCGTGGAGATAGAGGGAGGGCATGCTGCCAGCGCCGTTGTCCGCACTCACGATATACTTGCCGCCCATAGTGCCTCCGCGACGATTGAAGACGATCACGACAATATAGTGGAAACTTCGTTTGACGATAAAATAGTCGAAGTGGGGGGCAAAGAGCTGGGGAAACATTCGGACAAGGACACTCTCGACTATGGCTTGAGCGTACGTGAAATTTATGATTTCGCAATTTCTGCGGCATATAAGGACATTTCTTTCATACTCGAGGACAGAACTCTGAATATGGCATTGGCAGAAGAGGGCCTGCGAGGGGAATATGGTCTGCGTGTGGGAAAATCCATACGGGATGCAAAATCCGACGTGTATTCAAAAGACGATTTCCTCAGCTTGGCCATGAGTTACACGGCGGCGGCGTCAGATGCGCGTATGGCGGGCTGTACTCTTCCCGCTATGAGTAATTCGGGAAGCGGCAATCAGGGAATCACCGTCAGCATGCCTGTCATTGCTTATGCAAAGAAATATGACGTTGATGATGAAGCCCTCGCCCGTGCTCTCATTTTGAGCAATCTCGTGGCCATACACATAAAGGGCTATCTTGGAAAACTTTCCGCTCTCTGCGGTTGCGTGATAGCCTCCACCGGCTCTGCCTGCGGACTTGTGCTGCTCAAAGGCGGAGACTATGAATGCGTATGCTCCGCAATCAAGAATATGGTAGGTAATATAACCGGCATGGTGTGTGACGGCGCAAAGGTCGGATGCGCGCTTAAAGTGGCATCAGGGGTTTCGAGCGCCGTCCAGTCGGCTATGCTCGCGCTTTCCGGCATCAGCGCAGGGCGTAACGACGGCATCATAGACGATGACATAGAGAAGACTATACGTAATCTCGGGAAAATCGGCTCTGTAGGCATGCAGGCGACCGATGCGATGATTCTGGATATAATGGTTTCAAAATAATGACATCCTTGCACGCTATCCTTTTCAGAAAAGTTTTTTTGACTTTGGCATTTTTATGCCTGAGCCTCGCGGCGCGCTCACAACAGTCAGACACGCTTTTCTTCAACGGAATTTCCTATATGGAAGCTATCGGAGCTCATTTTGTCGATAAGGACATAGCTTTGCTCGTAACAGGAAGGACACCTGAGCTGGAAATCTCTCTCCGGGCCCCTTCCGCTCTCAGCCGGGACGGAATCAAAGTGAGCGGAATTGTAAGCACGGACGCACAAGGCAGAATAACAGACTATAAAAATCTCAAGGTGCGGGGACTTCCAATAAGCCTCAAATCTCTTGAAGGAAGCCTGACGAGCACTGCTGTGGATGTCTTGATTTATGGAAAAGCACTTAAACTGATAGACTTTAAAATTCATTATGTCGCCGGTATTTCTGAAAAATAATCTTTTTAATATGAAACGAATATTGCCTGTACTTACAGGTCTTTTTGCGGCTTTCACAAGCCTTGCGCAAAATTCAAATGCGCTTAAAGTAGAAGAATTTACACTTCGCAACGGCTTCAAGGTCTATGTCAATGAAGATCATCTCCAACCGCGTGTATTCGGTGCAGTGGTGGTCAAGGCAGGTTCCAATGACTGTCCCGACACGGGAATCGCCCATTATTTCGAGCACATGATGTTCAAAGGCACTCCCAAAATAGGCACTGTCGACTATGATGCGGAGAAAGTCTATCTGGACTCCATATCGCTGGCATACGACAAGCTTGCACTTGCCGCGGATGCCGAAAAATCCGCAATACAGCAGGAAATCAACCGCCTGAGCGCCAAGGCGGCGGAATATGCGATTCCAAATGAATTCGACCGCCTGATCGCGCGTTTCGGCGGCAGCAGATTGAATGCAGGCACCTCTTATGACTTCACGGTATATTATAATACTTTCGCGCCTAAATTCGTGGAGCAGTGGGCGGAACTATATTACGAGCGTTTTAGAAAACCTGTTTTCAGACTTTTCCAAAGCGAATTGGAGACTGTCTATGAAGAGAAAAACATGTATTCGGACAATATGGCAGTCCCTGCTTTCCAGGCAATAATGAAAGAGTATTTCGGGGACGCTCCGTATTCCTGCCCGATAATAGGCACTACCGAAAATCTCAAGCATCCCCAACTTTCGAGTATGAATGATTTTTACAGGAAGTATTATGTGCCCCGCAATATGGCTGTAATACTTTGCGGAGATGTAAACACCGAGCAAGTCCGCCCCATACTCGAGAACTCTTTCGGAAGGCTTGAGGACATGGGCGAAGCTCCCAAACGCAGTTTTGATATTGAGCCGCTTCGCGGACAGCGCAAGATTCAATTCAAACTGCCTGTTCCTCTTCTCAAGTTTGCAGGCGCTGCTTTTTCCGCTCCAAAAGCCGATCATCCGGATTATATCCCTTTGAAGATTGCCATCGAAATTCTGTCCAACGACAGTCATAGCGGTTTGCTGGACTCTCTGGTGAATGTGCAGAAGGCGTTGATGGCAAGTGCCGTTCTGGAATCTTTTGATGACGCCAGTTTCCTTGCTTTCGGCACAGCTCCGAATATTCCTTTCGGGAGCGAGAAAAAAGCTATGAAAATGTGCAGGGAGCAGATAGAAAAGCTCAAGCAGGGACATTTTTCCGATGCCATGCTTAGTGAAATAAAGGATAAGCTTTATCAGAATGCAATACGTTCCATAGAGACTCCCGAGAGCCGTGGGAATATGCTGATGAGCACCTTTACCCGCGGCAGGACATGGGAGGAGGAGTTGAACAGCATAGAACGCTACCGGGAAGTCACCCGTGAAGAAGTGATAGAAGTTGCGAATAAATATTTCAACGACAACTATATCGAGGGACACAAAGTGACGGGGACTTATCCCAAGGACAAAGTCGAACAGCCCGGCTACAAACCCGTCGCTCCCAAGAATGCTCACGCTTCTTCCGCATACGCTGACAGTCTCAAGCGCATACCCGCATCTTATGTCCCGAAATGTGTGGATTTCAAAAATGATGTGGTAAAAACCGAAATTGCGCAGGGTTCCACCCTCTATTCTGTGGAGAATCCGCTCAATGACATCTTCGATATGAAGATTATATGGACCAGAGGCTCGGGCAAAGACCGCACTCTTTCCGCTCTCCCGTCTTATCTTGAGTCTGTGGGCACTGACTCTCTTTCTCTGCATGAACTCAACAAGACCCTCCGCCGTCTGGGTGCGGGGATGTCTTTTTCTTCCGACCGCCGTACTTTCTCCGTTTCCCTCTCGGCCCGTGACTCGCAAATGGAGCCCCTGCTGGAGCTTGTAAGGCATTTTATAAATCATGTTGCCGAAAACAAATCAGTGATAAAGGACATGGTTTCCGACCGGAAAATGGGGAACAAGAGTTTCGATGAAGATAATTCCGCTATTGCCGATGCAATGCTGGATTATGTGCTTTGGGGAGGGGATTCCGATTGTCTCAGACAACTGAGCGTTGCCGAAATCAAAAAACTTGGTGCAAAGGGCATGGTCGAATCCTTTAAGGAAGTGGTGAAAAGTCCTTTCGATGTTGTATATTCCGGGAAAATAGAGCCCGGGAAGCTGGTTTCGCTTGTACGTAAATATATTGATGTCACGGAAGATGCGGAAAGGATAGCGGAGGACAGAAAGTTTGAAGCCCTTTTGTTGAAAGATTGCAAAGAGCCTTTGGTGTACATCTACAATATGCCGTCTTCGCGCCAGAATATAATAATGACCTGTCAGAGAGTGGACGACAAGACTAATGCCGAAGACAAGGCTAAAGCAAGGCTTTTCAGCAAATACTTCGGCAGCGGAATGTACAGTGTCCTGTTTCAGGAGTTGAGAGAGTTCCGTTCATTTGCCTATAATGCAAACGGCTACCATGTAATGAGTTCAGGCAATCTTCCTGAATGTCCTGCAGCTTTTGTGACTTATGTGGGCACTCAATCCGACAAGACGGTAGCCGTTCTCGAAACTTTGGATTCTCTCTATAAAAATATGCCTGTACGTGAGGAGAATGCGGAAACTGCAAAACTCGGTCTGATAAATGAAATAAACAATTCATATCCTTCTTTCCGCAGTGTTGCAGGCTATGTCCGCAACAGAGAGGCCCTCGGCTTTGCCGAAGATCCCGATATAGAGCTTGCCGAAAGGCTTCCTTCCATGGGAATGGCAGACATAGAGGAATATTTCAATACAAATATAAAGGACCGCCCTCAGGTTCTTATAATAGTAGGTAACAAGAAAAAGCTCCCTATGGAGCTTCTTCGCAGGTACGGTGAAATCATCGAACTCAAGAAGTCCGATATTTACCGGTATTAGAAAAGGGTAAGTTCTTCCTCCCGCTCTTCGGAGTCGGGAGTGTCAATCAGGACCTCATTGGAGTTTTCTTCGATGAGGTCTTCTTGCTCTTCCTCGCGGACAATATCGTCTTCAGGCTTGTGCAGAGGCTCGATGAAGCGTACTCCCTTTATGTCGAGGGCACTACATTTCTTGCCCTTGGCGGCAACGCCTTTCTTTGCAATGAATTCCTCTGCATCGAAAGACTCCGGCAGACGGTCGGCGTGCTTGCCCTTGAAAGTGATTTCAAATTGAGGATGTCTGTCATCGTTAAGCTCCACCAAATATGATTTAGCCCCATCCGAAATGAAACTTACAGGCGTGTTATCACTTATCGCGAAGGAAAATCTTTTGATATAGAAAGCCTTTACCTTAGGATTCCCGTCATAGTAGAGGGCTGCGAAAGTCTTGTCGGGGTCGAACTTTTCTATGCGCAGCAGTTCCCCCTGATAGCGGTTGCTTACGTCGAAGTTGGTGGTGTAGTAGGTCCCGTTCCTGAAGACTGCGAGCACCTTGTCTTCCGCCTCAAACTGCCCGAGATATTGACCTCTGCCCTCATCATTGAGTTTCTGTATGTCGGCATCGTACCATATATCCTTTCCTTCTATAGTGCTTACACCCTTGCTCTTGAGTTGTATGCGCTGTATTGCGAACTTGCTGACAAGATTTCCGCGGGAAGCCTTGCCCTTTATCGCCAAGGTGGAGAAATCGTACTCGAGCGTGGTCTTTTTGAGTTTTGCCCGCGGGCGTAGATAAACTCTCACCGATTCCGCCTCTCCGTTGTGGTTGGCAGAGAACCAGAGTATCTTTGAGCATTCTTCGCCCGTGGTTATGTCATATTCCTTGTCGCGGGTGACGGAAGTTATTGCAAAACGCTTGGCGTATGAAACGGAACTGCGTCCCGCGCTGTATATGACATTGTAGATTGTACGCTCGTCATTGCGGTTGAATACGTTTACATAAAGTATATCCTTCCCGAAGAAAGCCTTTTCAGACACTTTTGTAATGGTATATTTGCCATCCTTTCGTATTACTATAATTTCGGAAATATCCGAGCAGTCGCAGATATATTCGCCGTTGTCGCTGTTCTTGAGCCCCGTGCCCACGAAGCCGTCTGTCTTGTTGGCGTAGAGTTTACAGTTGTTGTTCACCACCTTTGTCACGGCAATGCTCTCGAAAGATGTGATTTCCGTAAGTCGCGGGAAATCCTTGCCATATTTTTTCTTCAGGCTCTTGAACCAGTCTATGGTATAGCGTGTCAGGTTCTCTATATTGTCCTTCACCACAGCCATTTCCTCTTCGAGAGAACGTATCTTCTCGTCTATCACCTTGGTGTCGAACTTGGAAATCTTGCGCACCGGCTTCTCCACGAGCTTGTGTATGTCTTCCATTACAATCTCGCGCGTCAGAAGCTCCTGATATTGCTTCATTCTTGCGAAGATGTCTTCGAGTTGCTGTTCCCAACTCATCTGGTCCTGTTCCAGCACCTTGTAGATTCGGTTCTCGAAGAAGATGCGTTCGAGCGAGCTGTAATGCCAGTCCGCTTCGAGCTCGTCGAGCCTTATCTGCAATTGTCTGCCGAGGAGTTCCTTGGTGTGCTGCGTGTCGTATTCAAGTATGTCGTTGACGCTAAGGAACTGCGGCTTGCTGTCCTTGATGACGCAGGCGTTCGGAGCAATATTGCATTCACAGTCGGTAAATGCGTAGAGGGCGTCTATGGTCTTGTCAGGGGACACGTCATTCGGAAGATGTATGAGTATATCCACCTTTTCGGTGGTCATATCCTCTATCTTCTTGATTTTGATTTTGCCCTTGTCCTTGGCTTTTATGATTGAGTCTTTAATTGCCTCGGAGGTCTTCCCGTAGGGGATTTCCGTGATGTTTATAGTGTTCTTGTCGAGCTTTTCTATACGGGCGCGCACCTTGACGGCTCCGCCCCTGTGCCCTTTCATATACTTGCTGCAGTCGGCAAAGCCTCCCGTAGGGAAGTCTGGGTATATTTCGTAAGGCTTTCCTTCGAGAATCGCGACCGAAGCGTCAATCAATTCATTGAAGTTGTGAGGAAGTATTTTGGATGCCATGCCTACGGCTATACCCTCTGTTCCCTGTGCAAGCAGCAGAGGGAAGCGTACGGGAAGCTCCGTGGGCTCCTGATTGCGGCCGTCGTACGAGGTCATCCAGTTGGTGATTTTGGAATCGAAGACAACTTCTTTGGCGAATTTGCTCAAGCGCGCCTCTATGTATCGGGGCGCAGCGTTGCCGTCGCCCGTGAGTATATTACCCCAGTTTCCCTGGCAATCGACTACATAGCCTTTCTGCCCGAGCTGTACCAGAGCTCCGAGAATGGAGGCGTCTCCGTGAGGGTGATATTGCATTGCCTGTCCGACAATGTTGGCGACTTTTGTGAAAGCTCCGTCATCCATTTTGTACATGGCATGCAGTACACGTCTCTGCACGGGTTTAAGACCGTCCACAATATGAGGCACGGCTCTTTGCAGAATAACATAAGAGGAATAGTCAAGGAACCAGTCCTTGAACATTCCGCTCAGTTTGAACTTGCTCTTGTCGCTTTCCAGTAGCTTGGTGAATCTGCCGTTTCCGACATTTTCTTCATCCTCGCCTACCGGAACTTCCTCTTCGATGATATCTTCGTAATCTTCACTCATTTATTTTAATCCTCGTATCCAAATTTTCTAAGTTCCTTACGGCTCTCGCGCCAGTCCGGGTCCACCTTTACAAACAGGGACAAAAATACCTTCTTCTGGAAGAAATCTTCCATGTCTATCCTGGCTTCCGTACCTGTTTTCTTGAGTGCCGCGCCTTTCTTGCCAATGATGATGCCTTTTTGGGAATCACGCATGACGTAGATAACGGCTCCGATTTCGTAGCGCTCCTGTCCTTCCCTGAAAGACTCTATTTCGACCTGACAACTATAGGGGATTTCCTGGTCATAATTCTCGAGTATCTTCTCCCTGATGATTTCAGATGCAAAGAATCTGAGGTTTTTGTCGGTGAATGTGTCTTTGTCGAACCATGGAGGGCAGACAGGGAGTTTTTCGACTACGGTCTCTATTACGGATTCCAGATTGAATTTTTCCTTTGCCGAAACGGGAATTACCGAAGCATCGGGGAGTTTGTCTTTCCAACCCTGCATCAGGCTCATTACCGATGCCTGGTCCGAGATGTCGATTTTATTCACGACAACTACGACAGGACAGTTCACTTTCCCTAATTTTTCGACATATTCCGAATTTTTGTCTGCTTTCTCGACGGTATCGGTGACATAGAGGATTATATCGGCATCGCCTATTGCCGCATTCACAAACGAGAGCATATCCTCCTGCATGCGATAGTTGGGCCGGAGTATGCCCGGAGTGTCCGAATAGACAATCTGGAAGTCCTCGCCGTTGACGATTCCCATTATGCGGTGGCGTGTTGTCTGCGCCTTTGCCGTCACTATGGACAACTTTTCGCCCACGAGAGCGTTCATCAATGTGGACTTCCCGACATTAGGGTTGCCGATAATATTTACAAATCCTGCTTTGTGCATTTCAAACCGTTAAATGTAGGCACCCATTTTGAGGATGTTGACTTCTCCCTCCGAGAGGTAACGCCACTCTCCTTTCTTGAGGCCTTTCTTTGTAAGACCCGCGAAGTAGACCCTGTCGAGAGCCTTTACATCGTATCCGAAAGATTCGAATATGCGGCGCACTATGCGGTTCTTGCCGGAATGTATCTCTATTCCGAGTTTACGCTTGTCGTTATCGTCGGTGTATTCGAGAGCATCGGCCTTGACCTCCCCGTCATTCAATGTTATACCCGCGAGAATATTGTCGAAATGTTCCTGCGCGAGCGGCTTGTCTATCAGCACCTGATATATTTTCTTCTTGTCGTAAGAAGGATGTGTCAGGCGTTCTGCTATTTCTCCGTCATTGGTGAACATCAGCACGCCTGTGGTGTTCTTGTCAAGACGACCCACCGCAAAGACTCTCGCGCTGCAATTTCTGAGAAGATCCATAACCGTCTTCTCTGCGTGAGGGTCGCTTGCCGTCGTGACATAACCCTTGGGCTTGTTCATCACGATGTACACCTTCTCTTCGCCTTTGAGACGCTCGCCGTTGAAGCGTATATCGTCCTTAAGGGCATTTATCTTGGTCCCGAGTTCGGTTACCACCTCGCCGTTTACGGTAACCACTCCTGCTTCGATGAAGGTGTCTGCCTCACGGCGTGAACAAACTCCCGAATTTGCTATGAACTTGTTGAGGCGCATCTCTTCCTTCAAAGGAGTAGGTGCAAAGTCGTTGTCCGAGTATTTTGACGGGTCGAGCTGAGGACTGCGGCTTATCATTGTGTTGATTGTCTCCTCATCATTTTCGTTGAATGCGGACTCCATTGCCTTGCGACCCTTGAAGCCGCCCTTCTTACCAAAGCCTTTTGCTCCTCGGAATTCGCCTCCTTTCCTGTCGCCGAAATTTCCGCGACTTCTGCCGAAACCGTTTCTGCGCTCTCCTCCTTCTGGATTTTCTCCTTCATTGTAGCTTCTTTTCGGGCGATCTCCGTAGCTTCTCTGCGGCCTGTCGCCATAGCTCCTGCGCTCGTCGTTTCCGTAGCTTCTGCGCTCGCCCTGCGTGCGCTCTCCGTAAGTCCTCTGCGGTCTGTCGCCATAGCTCCTGCGCTCGTCGTTTCCGTAGCTTCTGCGCTCGCCCTGCGTGCGTTCCCCGTAAGTTCTCTGTGGTCTGTCCCCGTAGCTTCTGCGCTCGTCGTTTCCGTAGCTTCTGCGCTCACCCTGCGGGTGCTCTCCGTAAGTCCTGCGTTCGCCGT
>CAUUCY010000035.1:0-18737 GCA_963543835.1 uncultured Bacteroidales bacterium | reverse complement strand
GCGAACTATATGTTAAATCTCTATTTCAGATTCTAAGCGTATGAAAAAGATAATTTTGATAGCCATAGCAGTTTCTGCGGCTGTTTCCTGCCAGTCTCTAAGGGAGGAATTCCAGCCTGTCGGCACCTTGCATTATCAGAATCCTCCTGCATACAGAGTGTATTCGGACAAGGATTTTGCAGGGTACAAGCACTATACCATTGCGGAACTCGCTGCAAGTTATACTCCGGGCGAATCTTCCCAATATGTGTATAACGGCGCCAATGCCTATATCAGCGGACGCGTTTCCTCAAATGACCAGCCGGGGAACTTCTACAAGAGCCTTTTTATTCAGGACGAGACCGGAGGCATGGAGATAAAGATAGGCAAAAACGCCCTTTACAATGACTTCCTCCCGGGTCAGAAACTGTATGTGAAACTCAACGGTTTGACAATAGGAATGTACGGTTACAAGGACGGAGAATACGGAGGCATGGGTATGATTCACTTAGGTTATTCCGACCCTACGGGAGAATACCAGACTTCGTATCTTGAGACTACTCTTCTAATTGACACCCATATATACAGGGCGGACCCGAAAGAACTTGAGCCTGTGACTCCCGTTGTTGTCGATTTGAAGCAGCTTCCCGATACGAAAAAGGACACCCAGGCGTCAAACAAGTATGTAGGGGCTCTTGTAACCCTCAAAGGCCTGAGTTATGCGGGAGAAAACTTCGCTCTCATGTATCTCGACCCCAAACAGGATAGAAAATCCTGGAAGAACAGGGTCTTTCTTTCCGACAGCAATCTCACAAATGGCGATAAGACCCACAATATCAAGACTTGGGCTCTTTCGAAAAGTGCCATGGAGGAGCACCTGTTGAGGGGAGATTGGGATAGTTGCAAGGTGGGCAGCGGAAAGACATTCCTGCAATACAAGGGGCAAGACGCTACAATAGGCTGCGATTCACTCAAAATCGACAAGAATAATAAAGCAACTTACCCGGGTGTGGCAAGACAGGCTCTCTCCGTGAGCCAGTATTTTAATTTCTCAGGCAGGGAAGTGCAGATACGCACCAGCGGTTTTTGCAAGTTCTCAGATCTGGAGATTCCAAAAGACATACTTGACGGCTCAAAGAAAATAAACGTCACGGGCGTGCTTTCTCTCTATCAGGGCAGCATACAGCTTAGCGTCAATTCCCAGTATGATTTTACTTACGAGGACGAAACTCCAATTTATAAAACAAAATAATGAAAAAAACGTTCATAATTCTTGCAAGCTTATTGATTATGGTCAGTTGCCGGCAGAACAATCCATTCTATTCCGAATGGAATACTCCTTATGGGATACCTCCGTACGAGGCAATAAAAATCAAAGATTATCTTCCTGCAATCAAGGAGGGTATCAGACAACAGCAGGCGGAGATTGATGCAATCATCGCAAATGAAGAAACTCCCGATTTCGACAACGTGGTGGGAGCATACGAACTTTCGGGAGAGCTCCTTCGGAAAGTCACGGGGGTGCTTTTCAATGTCGCAGAGACGGAGAACTGCCCCGAACTTGAAAAAGTCGTGGATCAGGCTTCGGGACTTCTCAGCAGCCACAGCGACAATATCAATATGAACCCCGGACTTTACAGGAAAGTCAAGGCGCTTTACGATGCGGACCAGTCTTCTCTGACAAGAGAGCAGCAGATGGTTCTCAAAAACCTTTATGAATCCTTTACCCGCAACGGTATAGGTCTGGATGAGGAAAAACAGGCACGCCTGAGAGCTATAAATTCCGAACTCACAGCCAAAATAAACAAGATAGGCAACAATATACTCGCGGAAAACAACGCTTTCAGGGAGAAATTCGGATTCAGCGTTTCGGAATATCCTGTAAGGATGGCTTCGACCGACGACCGTGCCCTCCGCGAGCAGTACTTCAAGGCTTATTCAATGCGCGGCCATAACGGCAATGCACATGACAACCGCATGCTCATACTCGATGTGATGCGCCTGCGTACCGAAAAGGCAAAGCTCATGGGCTTCGACAATTCCGCAGATTATATACTCAATGACAAAATGGCTCACGACCACGGCACCGTGGATGCGTTCCTTGCCGGAATAATGAAACCGGCAGTTGCCAAGGCAAGGGCGGAGATTAAAGCGATGGAAGCCATTTCAGGAGAGAAAATACTCCCTTGGGACTGGTGGTACTATGCCGAGAAAGTACGCAAGAAAAAATACGAGCTTGACGAGAATCTCGTCAGACCGTATTTTTCTGCCGAAAATGTCAAGAAGGGAATATTTACGGCGGCGAAGATCCTCTATGATATAAACGTGGAGGAAATATTTGACGTCCCTGTCTATAACAAGGAAGTCGATACTTATAAAATAACGGATTCCGAGGGCTCTCTGATAGGTATTTTTACCACAGACTATTTCCCGCGCGCTTCCAAGAGAGGCGGTGCCTGGATGAACAACGTGCGTTCACAGTACATCGATGCGGACGGAAACGATGTCCGCCCTATAATAGTCAATGTCGGCAATTTCAGCAGCCCGGACAGCACAGGTCTGGCGCTTCTCACAATAGATGAAGTCGAGACTGCTTTCCACGAGTTCGGGCACGCGCTGCACGGACTCCTTTCAAAGTGCAACTATCCTTCTGTCAGCGGCACTAATGTTGCACGTGATTTTGTCGAGGTGTTCTCGCAGTTCAATGAGAATTGGGCTTTCAGACCTGAACTTCTCAAGCAATATGCAGTACATTACGAAAACGGTGAAGTAATCCCTCAGGAACTCGTGGAAAAGATAAATGCGGTTTCCAAGTTCAATCAGGGTTTCAGGACCACAGAGCTTTGCGCCGCCTCGATACTCGATATGAAATGGCACGAACTCAGCGAGATTCCTGCAGATGCGTCAATGGATTTTGTGGATGAATTTGAGGCGAAGGTATGCAAGGATATGGGTCTTATAGAAGAAATTATCCCTCGCTACCGTTCTACATATTTCAATCATATCTTCTCAAGCGGTTACAGTGCAGGCTACTACGGCTATCTCTGGGCAGAGCTGCTTGACAAAGACGCATTCTCTATCTTCGAGGCATCTCCGAACGGAGTCTTCGACCACGAACTCTCGACCAAATTCAAGGAGACTTTCCTTGAAAAGGGCGGAAGCGAGGAGCCTATGATACTTTACAAATCATTCGTCGGCAGGGAGCCTGACAATGCGGCATTCCTGCGCGGACGCGGACTATAAAAATATTTAACAAAATGAATAGAAAAGTACTTCTAATGATTCTTGACGGCTGGGGAGAAGGTCGTCACGACAAGTCAAACGCAATTTATACTCAGGGGCAGCCTTTCATAGACTCTCTCAGAGCAAAATATCCTTTCAGCCACCTCCAGGCGTGCGGTGAGTACGTCGGGCTGCCCGACGGTCAGATGGGCAACTCCGAAGTGGGACACATGAATCTGGGTGCTGGCCGTGTGGTCTACCAGGACTTGGTAAAAGTCAATATGGCATGCCGCAAGCATGAGTTGATGGAGAATGCGGAAATCAAAGCCGCTTACGATTATGTGAAGCAGTCGGGAAAGAAACTTCATTTCTTCGGTCTCTGCTCTCACGGAGGCGTGCATTCCTCTTTGGACCATCTTTATGAATTTCTCGCCGAGGCGAAAAAAGCCGGTATAGAGGATGTCTATGTGCATTGCTTTATGGACGGACGCGACACCGACCCTCACAGCGGACTTGGATTTGTGAAAGAACTGGAGGAGAAGATGTCGCAGACCTGCGGCAAGGTGGCTTCCGTAATAGGCCGTTTCTACGCAATGGACCGCGATAAACGCTGGAATCGCGTGAAAGAGGCCTATGATCTTCTCGTTGAGGGAAAAGGTGCGACTTTCGAGAGCGCTCAGGAGGGTATCAAGGCGTCCTACGATGCTGAAGTTACCGATGAGTTCATCAAGCCTATAGTGATTACCAAGGACGGAAAGCCGCTTGCCAAAGTAGAGGAGGGCGATTGCGTCATCTTCTATAATTTCCGCAACGACCGTGCCCGCGAGCTCACCAATGTGCTCACCCAAAACGATATGCCTGAAGAGGGGATGCACACCCTGCCTCTCTATTATTGCACTCTCACCCCTTATGACGCTTCTTTCAAGGGCCTGCACATACTCTTCGACAAAGAGGTGGTGAAAGACACGCTCGGAGAGACCCTCTCAAAAGCCGGGAAACGCCAGCTTCGCATAGCTGAAACCGAGAAATACGCACACGTTACCTTCTTCTTCAACGGCGGTCGCGAAACCCCTTTCGAGAATGAGGACCGGATACTCGTAAATTCTCCGAAGGTCGCGACTTACGACCTCCAGCCTGAAATGAGCGCAGTTGAAATTACCGACAAGCTCATCGATGCCATAAGACAGGAGAAAGAGGATGCCATTATCCTCAACTTCGCCAACGGAGATATGGTCGGGCACACCGGTGTCTATGATGCGATAAAGAATGCCGTAGGCTGCATAGACGGTTGTGTTGAGGCGGTTGTAACCGCTGCCATTGCGCACGGCTATGTAGTGCTTCTCACCGCCGACCACGGCAATGCCGACTATGCCATCAACGAGGACGGCAGCCCCAACACCGCCCACTCTCTCAACCCAGTGCAGTTTATCGTGATAAATGCAGGGGACGAGGTGAAGACGGTCAAGGACGGTGCTCTCTGCAATGTGGCACCTACCATACTCAAACTTATGGGCATAGCCCAGCCTGCCGCAATGACTGCAGAACCGCTTATATGATATATAAGTTCGATCCCATCCTCCTTCCCACTATATGGGGCTCGGAACTCTGGGTGCTTTCCGGCTGTCCCGGGCGAGTTTCCCGTGTTAAAGAAGGGGAATTCAAAGGTTTGTCAATAAATGAACTTATCTCGCTGAAAAAGCAGGAACTCGTCGGAAAGGCTGTCTATGACAGCTTCGGCGACGAGTTTCCCCTTTTGGTCAAGTTCATCGACGCCCACGATGACCTCAGCATTCAGGTGCACCCCGACGAAGAACTTGCGCAGAAACGTCACCATTGTCACGGAAAGACAGAAATGTGGTACGTGATAAATGCCGAAGAGAACGCGCATCTCTATGCGGGGCTTTCAAAGCAGCTTTCCCCTGAGGAGTACGAACGCCGTGTCAAAGACGATACCATCGTGGAAGCCCTTGCAGAGCATAAAGTGAAACAGGGAGATGTCTTTTTCCTGCCTGCCGGGCGTATTCACGCAATATGCGGAGGCATTTACATAGCGGAGATACAGCAAAGCTCCGACATTACCTATCGCATCTACGATTATTCCCGTAAAGGTGCCGACGGAAAATTGCGGGAACTCCACACGGAACTTGCCAAAGACGCCATAGACTACCATGTCCATGACAATTACAAGACACCGTACGAAAAACGTGAAAATTCTGAAATTGAGTTAGTGAAATGTCCTTATTTTACCACTTCTCTATATGAACTTTCAGAACCTGTCGGTAAAGACCTTTCACGGCTGGATTCATTCATGCTCGTCATGTGTATTGAGGGCGGGGGAAGCGTCAACGGCATCGATATCAAAGCCGGAGAAGTGCTTCTCTGCGATGCGCTCACAAACGGGTTGGAGTTTGTTCCCAATGGGAATATGAAAATTCTTACAAGTCATTTATAAAATAAAACATGTACGGAAAGAACAGCAAACGCATATTGAAAAGCGCGCAGAAAAAACAGAAAGTCAAGGCAGCTTTGCCTGAATTTGAGGGGAAAGCCCGCATGACACGCGACGGCTCGCTTTATGTCGAGGTGGAGGGTCGCGAAGAAGATATTTATGTGCGCAACACACGCACGGGAAATGCCCTTAACGGCGATACTGTAAGGGTACGCCTGCTGAAAAGGAAAGGTCGCGATGCGCGTGTGGAGGGTGAAGTGAGGGAAGTGCTGCTTCGTTCCAAGCGCCCACACATAGGAGTCCTGCATTTTGTGGGCACTCAGGCATGGGTGCTGATGCAGAGCCGTCAGATGCCGCATGACATTTCCGTGGAGCAGAAGCAGGCTCTCGATATGGGCGGAAAACAGGGATACAAAGTCGCTGTCGTGATCGAGGACTGGCCTCGCAACTCCGTAAATCCTTTGGGAAAAATTGTGGACGTGCTCGGCACTCCCGGAGAGAACGACACGGAAATGCACGCCATACTGGCGGAGTACGGACTTCCTTACCGCTTCGATCCCGCAGTGGAAAAAGAAGCGGGGAATATTCCCGTAAAAATTTCAAAAAAAGACCTCGAGGCCCGAAGGGATTTTCGCAACACCCTGACTTTTACCATAGATCCCGCTGATGCAAAGGATTTCGACGACGCGCTTTCTTTCGTTGAACTCCCGAACGGAAATTACGAAGTCGGTGTACATATAGCAGATGTGTCGCATTATGTTACTCCGGGCACTCTGATAGACAAGGAGGCGGAGGAGCGCGGCACTTCGGTTTATCTGGTGGACCGCACCGTCCCTATGCTCCCTGAAGTACTCTGCAATAATCTTTGCTCGCTACGCCCTAAGGAAGAGAAACTGGCTTTTTCGGCTGTCTTTGAAATAAATCCGCGGGCGAAAGTGGAAAAATCCTGGTTAGGACGCACTGTGATAGAGTCTGACTATCGCTTCGACTATGACGGGGCGCAGAAAATAATAGAGGCTTCCCGTCCGGGAGCTGAAAGTGAGGAAGATTTGAGCACGCCTGTGGCGAAAGCCATAATCAAACTTGACAATCTTGCCTCACAACTTCGCAGCCGCCGTTTCAAGAACGGGGCTATCAGTTTCGACCGTCCGGAAATGAAAGTGGATGTAGACGCTTCCGGCAAGCCTACCGGCGTGCACGAGCACGTCACTGTGGAGGCGAATTGGCTCATTGAAGAATTTATGCTTCTTGCCAACAGGACTGTGGCGGAATGGGTCGCCACGGGCGGAAAGATGAACGGCTCCGCGTTGAAAAACGCCAAGACTTTTGTCTACCGTGTGCATGACGAGCCTAATATGATAAAGCTTGAGGGTCTGAGGGATTTTGCAAAGACCTTCGGCTACAAGCTCGGCGAGCTTGACAACGGCAAGAAAATAGCCCGTTCCCTGAACGAACTCCTGAGTTCTGCAAAGGCAAAGCCCGAATACGAAGCTCTTCAGATGGTGGCGCTGCGCTCCATGGCAAAGGCTGTCTACACTACGGAGAATATAGGACATTACGGGCTCGCTTTTCCTTTCTATACTCATTTCACTTCTCCTATCAGACGTTATCCGGACCTTATGGTGCACCGTCTCCTTGCTCGCTATCTTGCAGGAGGGGACAGCGCTGACAATATGTACTACTCGAAAGAGTGCGCCCACGCTTCGGAGCGTGAGCAGATTGCCGCCGAAGCAGAGCGCTCCAGCGTCAAGTACAAACTCGTCGAGTATATGCAGGACAAGATAGGACAGGAATTTGAGGGAGAGATTTCAGGTCTCACGGACTGGGGGATGTATGTTGAAATCAGTCCGGAGAAGATTGAGGGCATGGTCCCTCTCAGGGAAATTCAATCTGATTTCTACGATTTCGACGAGAAAAACTATCGCGTCACAGGACGCAGATACCATCGTGTCTACGGACTCGGCGACAAAGTGCGCATCAGAGTGAAAGCAACGAATCTTGAACAGAAACTGCTTGATTATGAACTCATCGAAGACAGAATTGATCGTCCTGAGCACGACAAGGGTCGGAGAAACTTCCGTCGTTCTTCACGCCGTAAGTAAGGATTTCGCCCGTCGCAGTTTCATAACGAAAGCCGGACCTAAGACCCCCTCTTCGATTTTCTTCCCCTTGAGCATACTGGAAGCGGAAATACACGAAAATCCCCGTTCCGACTTGTGGAGGGCGGGGAATATAAATCCCGTATTTCCTCTCAACGGACTGCGCTCCAATATTTACAAAAACTCAATGACGCTCTTCATGAGCGAAGTGCTCTACCGTCTTCTGCACGATGACACTTTTGAGCCATCTGTCTATGACTGGTTGCGTAAATCCGTGCTGACTTTAGACGCTTTGGAATCTGATTTTTCCAACTACCACCTGCGCTTTCTGCTGGAACTTGCCATTGCCCTGGGCTATGAGCCTGATGCGGAATCCCTTGCTCCCTTTGCCGAAGAATACTACGACGATATAAAGACTCTGGTGCAGTCTTCCCTGCCGGATGCGCTTCTGCTTCCTCTCACGGGCGGGCGACGCAATGCCATTGCAAGCCTGCTCTTGAATTATATATCCGTGCACTCCGAGTGTCATCTGAACATACGCTCCCTGAAAGTCCTGCACGAACTCTACGGCTGAGCCTGTCTATTCCTCCGGGGCTGCGCGGCTGAAGCTTACCGTAACCACTCCTCCGGCAATCAAGACTATGGCGGCTATTTTCTGCCAGTTGAGAGTGTCTATGCCTGTCATTATGCTTATTCCGGCAGCTATTACAGGCTGTATATAGGCGTAGAGACTCACGAGAGTCGGGCGTATGCGCTTTTGCCCCAGCGGAATGAGAAAATATGCAACGAAAGTGGCGAATATTATCAGAAAGCCTATCTCCATCCATACCCTTTGGCTTATTATGCTGAAATCCGTTTTCAGAAGCCCTCCGAGAGAGAAAGGCAGAGATGCGAGCAGGGCGAAAAGAAAGGTCCATTTCATGAATGTAATCACGCTGTAGCGTGAAATCAAGGGTCTGAACACTCCAAGATACATAGAAAAACTTATGCTGTTTATTAGCAGAAGCGCTATGCCCGTCACCGAACTTGAAGACGCCCCTCCCGAATACACCGAATTGAAAATCAGAAACAGGACTCCGGCAAAACTCAAGGCGACTCCCCCGGCTTTCTTGAGGGTTATAGGCTCTTTGAGAAAGAAGAAAGCGAAAATCATAGTGAAAATCGGCCCGAGAGTGCCCATTATAGTGGTGTCTATGGCAGTGGACATGGTGATGGCATAGAGAAAAGTCAATTGAGGGATGAAAAGCCCCACCATTGAAGCCAGGGCAATACGGGGCAAATCCTCTTTCGGCACCTTCTCTTCCGGCAGGAAAAACGACACGAGCCAGAATATCGCGGACGCGCCTATCGCCCTGAGCGTGAACAATACCATGGGGGATATTACAGCGGCATTTGCTATGTCTTTGTTGAACACAACATTAAGTCCGAAAATCGTATAGGCTGCGGCTATCGCCAGATGTCCTTTTAATTTTTCTTTTTGCATTTCGCGCAAATATACTCAATCTTTCCGTGGCATAAAAATGGCAAGACATGCAAGCGAATGCGCTTTTTTGCTTTTAATGTAGGGAAAGGCTGCCTGAAAGTCCCAAAGTTGAACATTTATTGCTATTTTTGTGATATGAAATTGGTATTTGCAACAGGAAACAAAGGAAAGCTCAGGGAGGCGGCTGAAATACTCGGACCGGACTATGAAATAGTCAGTCCGGAAGAGTTGGGCATATTTGACGAAGTAGAGGAAAGCGGCGCCACTTTTCAGGAAAACTCCATAATCAAAGCACGATATTTCTACGAAAAGACGGGTATTGACTGCTTTGCCGACGATTCGGGACTTGAAGTGGACGCGCTCGGCGGCGCTCCCGGCATATACTCCGCGAGGTATGCGAGTCTCGGCGGGACAAGGGATGATCGTCCCATAGCAATGTTTCCCGCCGTGGATCATAATTTCGACGAAAACATAGCAAAGGTATACAGGGAGCTCGACAGGGTGAGGGAAGAGGCGCGCAAGGCCGGCGACCCGGAGCCTGCAATGACAGCTCGTTTCCGTTGCGTGGCAACCCTCATCACAGGTGGCGAGGAACATGTTTTTGACGGTACGATAGAGGGAATTATCGCTCCTGAAAGCAGCGGTAGCGGGGGCTTCGGCTACGATCCCATATTTATCCCTACGGAAGATCCGGACCCGCGTTTCCCCTTTGAAAAAGGCTTGACCCTCGCCCAGGTAAGCGAGGAAGCCAAGAATGCAATTTCACATCGCGGGAAAGCCCTGCGTCTTATGGCTGAATGGCTTAGGAAATAAAACATCGGTATGAAAAGATTTTTGATAATCATCGCGGCTACATTGTTAGCCTCTGCAAATCTTGTCGGACAGACAAAGAACTTCAAATTGGGGCAGTGGACACAAATCCAAAACGCAATAGTGAAGGAGCTCAATAAAAATTATGTCGATTCTCTGCCTATCGACAGAATAAGGCGCGCAGGCATAAATGCCATGCTCGAGGCTGTAGACCCTTACACCATCTACATTCCCGAAGAGGAAGATGAGGACCTGCAAATGCTTATAGGAAAAGTATATGGCGGTGTCGGGGCAATAATCTACAAGCCCGAAAAAGACGGGAATGTAATAATCAACGAGCCTTATGAGCACAGCCCCGCCGCAAAAGCGGGACTTGTCTGCGGAGACGAGATCACAGCCATTGACGGAGTGTCCACACACGGACTTGAGACCAAGGAGTGTTCGGATAAAATGAAAGGTCAGCCCAATACCAAGGTGACTCTGACTGTCAAAAAACTCCGCACAGGCGAAGAGAAGGATGTGGTGATTACCCGCGAGCGCATCCACCTCCCCGATGTAGAGTACTATGGAATGGTAAATGACACCACGGGATACATACTCCAGACCGGCTTCACGGAAGGGGTGGGCAATGCTGTAAGAAATGCCGTAAAGGATCTTAAGAAGATGGGGATGAAACGCCTGGTGCTCGACCTTCGCGGCAACGGAGGAGGGCTTCTCGGCGAGGCTGTGAACATCGTTTCCATCTTTGTGCCCAAGGGCTCTCTCGTCGTGACCTCAAAGGGCAATGTCCCCGAAGCTACAAGGGAATATTTCACGACCATGGAGCCTGAAGACACGGCGCTTCCGCTCATAGTCATGGTGGGCTCGGGCACGGCATCTTCTTCCGAAATCGTGACCGGCGCGCTTCAGGACTATAAAAGAGCGACAGTGATGGGCGAACGTACCTACGGAAAAGGGCTTGTGCAGAGCATACGTCCTTTGCCTTATAATGGTAAAATGAAAATCACAACGGCAAAATATTTCACACCATCGGGGCGTTGCGTACAGGCACTCGATTACCAGAAGCTCGACAAGGCGGGTAATCCTACACGTATTGAAAACGGAGGCATAAGCCCTGACGTGGAAGTCAAGAGCAAACCTGTGAGCCGCCTGACCTACTCCGTCGTTGTCTATGGAATAGTGGAGCAATATACTCTTAAATATGTGCGCGAGCATGCAGATTTCCCGGGCGTGGATGAATTTCACTTCACGGACTACGAGGATTTCGTGGAGTTCGCAAAAGACAAGACTTTCGACTACAGATCAAGTGCAAAGGCTACTTTCGACATGATGAAAAAGACTCTGGAGGAGGACGGGCTCGCCGAAACAATGAAGCCTGAGCTCGACTCCCTTGAAGCCAGACTTAATATAGAAAAAGTGGACTTTCTCAATCTGAAAAAAGATGAAATAATACCTTTCATTGAGGAGGAAATAGCTGTAAGGTACAGCTACAAAAAGGGAGGAGTGCGAATACGGCTGCGCTATGACGAACAACTCAAAGAGGCCCTCTGCAAGTAAATGGATAAAAGAGAACTGGAAATAATGGCTCCTGCGGGCAATTTCGAATGTCTGCACGCAGCTATACAAGGGGGAGCCGACAGCGTGTATTTCGGTGTGGGGCATCTGAATATGCGTTCGCATTCCGCCAACAATTTCCGCCCCGAGGACCTTTCCGATATAGTGCGCATCTGCCGTGAGGCAGGCGTGAAGACCTATATGACCCTGAATATAGTCCTATATCAGGAAGATCTGCAGCCTATGCGTGAAGCACTCGATGCGGCAAAGGCTGCGGGGGTTGATGCCATAATCGCTTCTGACATGGCAGCGATAATGTATTGCCGCCAGATAGGTCTTGAGGTGCATATTTCCACGCAGTTGAGCATATCGAATGTGGAGGCTCTGCGTTTTTATGCGCAATTTGCAGACGTCTGCGTACTTGCGCGCGAGCTGAACCTCGACCAGGTAAAGGATATTTACAGGATAATCCAAAAAGAAAATATCTGCGGACCCGCAGGAGGACTTGTGCGCATAGAGATGTTTGCACACGGCGCTCTCTGTATGGCGATAAGCGGGAAGTGCTATCTTTCCCTGCATGCCTACGGACGTTCTGCCAACAGGGGTGCGTGTATGCAGGTGTGCCGCCGCGGCTATGGTGTCACCGACCTTGAAACCGGGAACGAGCTGAATATTGACAATAAATACATAATGTCGCCTAAAGACCTCTGCACCATAGAATTTATGGAGCGCATCATTGATTCCGGCGTCAAGGTCTTCAAGATAGAGGGGCGTGCCCGTTCCGCCGAATATGTGAAGCGTTGCGCTTCGTGCTACCGTCGTGCCGCCGACGCCGTTTGCGAAGGAAAATATACTCCTGAAATGGCGGCAGAACTTAAAAACGAACTCGGAGAAGTGTTCAACAGGGGCTTCTGGGACGGCTATTACCAGGGAGCCCGGATGGGAGAGTGGAGCGATGTTTACGGCAGCCAGTCCAGGAGAAAGAAAGTCTACGTGGGCAAGGTTACAAATTGGTTCGACCGCCTCGGTGTTGCCGAAGTGGCGATTGAGTCCAACCCTCTTCGCGTTGGGGACTCCGCAATGGCCATAGGAGCCACGACGGGCTGCATAGAATTCAATTGCGATGATATAAGAGTCAATCTGAAAAATGTCGAACTTGCGGAAAAGGGCGTGCGCTGCTCGGTTTCGGTGAAGCCGAGCGACGCTGACTCGCAGTTTGAAAAACTGCGCAGGGGCGACAAAATATACATTTGGCAGGATTCTGACACACAAAACTGATATTATGAAAAAGTTGTTACTCGTTTTTTCAATACTGCTGCTTGCAATAAGCTCATGCGGGCCATCAAGGCAGATGCCTCCAAAAATTGCGGGGCTGACTCCCAAGGATGTTAAATATATGTATATGGAGGCATCCGACCTCAATCTCATAGGAAAGATTCTTCCGGACACGCCCAATCCCTACCACCGTGTGGATACCTGCAAATATAAAGGTTTCACTCCTTGGGAAAACGGCCAGCTTCGTTGTCCTACCGGGCTTGCCGTACTTTTCAGGACAAACTCCACTTCCATAGCAGTGAAAACGGAATGGGGCTCTTTCCTGTATGAGTCGGTTGCGACTATGCCTATGGCATACCGCGGTTACGACCTTTATATACGTGAAAAGGGCAAATGGGTGTGGGCAGGCGCCGCCGGCAAAACCCACTCGAAGCCCGAGGGCAAGGCTGTTCTGGTGAAGAATATGGACGGCTCCATGCACGAGTGTATGCTTTATCTGCCCATTTACACCGAGGTGAAGTCGGTGGGAATAGGAGTGGATGCAGGGAGCGTAATAGAGCCTATGGAGTCTTCTTTCAGGCATCGCATCTGCTTTTACGGTTCAAGTTATACCCACGGAGTGAGCACAAGCCGCGCCGGTCTGAGTTATCCTATGCAGTTCATGCGTCACACGGGATTCCAGGTGCTTTCTTTTGCAATGAGCGGTCGCTGCCTTATGCAGAGCTATTCTGCTGCAGTGCTTGAGGATATAGATGCGGATGCCTATGTGTTCGACACTTTCTCCAATCCAGACGCAGCCATGATAAAGGAACGTCTTATCCCTTTCATAGACCGTATGATTGCCGCGCATCCGGGAAAGCCTTTGATTTTCCAGCAGACCATAAGAAGGGAAGCCCGTAATTTCGATATGGAGGCGGAGCGCAGGGAGAGTGCGAAACAGGCTATGGCGGAGAGACTGTTTAAAGATATTATCCTTAAGGACAAAAAATACAAAGACGTCTATTTCATTCGTCCGAAAGCCTGGGTGGACAGCCACGAGGCTACTGTGGACGGAGTGCATCCCAATGATTGCGGCTACTATCTCTGGAGCCGGAGCATAGAAAAACCCATACTCGACATTCTGGCTAAATATGGGATAAAATAGTTATGAAAAGGGTTCTTCTCATTGCCACGCTGCTTGCTTTTGTTTCTTGTGTAAAGTCTTTACCCCAACTCAACGAAAACAATATCGAAAGAGTTATAAAGCTTATGACTGCGGAAGAGAAGGCAAGGTTGCTCGTATTTGGCAATAATCAGTATGAGGAGGATTCTACACAAGTAGATATGATTGCCGCCTGCAAGAATATCGTTCCGGGCAGTGCAGGGTTCACCTATCCTATATGGCGTCTCGGTATCCCCTCAATAGTAATGGCTGACGGCCCCGCAGGGCTTCGGATAGCCGCGACCCGCAAAGGGAGCGATAGAACTTTTTACTGTACGGGCTTCCCGGTAGGCTCTCTTTTGAGTTCTACTTGGGACGTAAATCTGGTAGAGGAGATGTCAGCTGCGATAGGTGAAGAAGTCTTGGAATACGGAGTTGACGTTTTGCTTGCTCCCGGGCAGAATCTTCATCGAAATCCTCTTTGCGGCCGTAATTTCGAGTATTTCTCAGAAGACCCTCTATTGTCCGGCAAGATTTCCGCAGCCTATGTGCGAGGCGTGCAAAGTGTGGGAGTGGGTACTTCTGTCAAGCATTTTGCTGTGAATAATTCTGAAGTCAACCGTCTCTCCTGTGATTCAAGAGTGTCGCTCAGAGCAGCCCGCGAATTATATTTGAAGAACTTTGAAATTACCATTCGAGAGAGTTCTCCGTGGACGGTAATGACTTCTTACAACTATCTCAACGGTCGATATACCTCCGAAGATGCGGGACTGCTCAAAGGCATACTTCGCGGGGATTGGGGATATGGAGGCGTAATTGTCAGCGATTGGGGCGGAGGATATGATGCTCGGGCTCAAATCGCTGCAAGCAATGACTTGCTCGCACCGGGTCACAATTGGCAGGTGAAAGCTATACTCGCCGCTATGCAAAGCGGCAAGTTGTCTGAAAAAGATATCGATGCCTGCGTGCGCCGTGTACTCGAATTGATAGTAAAAACTCCGCGTTTCAAAGGCTATGAATTTTCAAACAACCCGAACCTCCTGTCTCACGCAAAAATAGCGCGTAAGGCTGCTGCGGATGGTATGGTTCTTTTGGAGAACCGTTCCGCTCTCCCTTTGCAGGAGGGGGTAAAGGTGGCGATGTTCGGAACGAATTCCTATAAACTTATTGCAGGTGGGACGGGGGCAGGCTGTGTAAATAAAGCCTACACCATATCTCTTGATAAAGGTCTCGCTGAAAGCGGCTTCACCCTTGATGTGGGCACAGACGAGGCCTACCGCGAGTTTCTTGATAAGGAAAGAATGCGTATGGAGGAGATAAATGCAAAGCGCGGATGGTGGTACGGAGATCTTCCTTTTGACGAACTTCCTGAGGCTAAACTTCGTAAAACCGCAATTTCCGCTGCAAGCAGCGCTGATGTGGCGGTGATAACTCTTGTCCGTCAGGCAGGGGAGGGGCGAGACCGTCTTGTGAAAAACGATTTCAACTTGAAGCCTTCGGAAATTTCTCTTATAAATGAAGTGACAGAGGCTTTCCATTCCAAAGCCAAAAAAGTGATTGTCGTGCTCAATGTTACGGGTGTCGTGGAGACTGCATCGTGGAAAAATAAAGTTGACGGAATACTTCTCGCATGGCAGCCAGGGCAGGAAGCGGGTTACGCCATTGCGGATATTCTCGGAGGAGTCGTGAATCCTTCCGGTCATCTTCCTGTTTCTTTTCCTGTTAAATATTCGGACGTGCCGTCGCAAAACTTCCCTCAGGTGCAGATACCTGAACTTAAAAACGGCTCTTGGTGGCATCACAAAGCGGGTTGGCGCTATTATGAAGAGAAAAATATAGATTGGATAGATTATACTGAGGACATATATATGGGTTACAGGTATTATCTCAATTTTGGTAGTGGTGTTAGTTATCCTTTCGGATATGGCTTGAGTTATACGGATTTTAGCATAGACAATATGGAAATCATTAAAGTTGATGGTGTTTGGGACGTTTCCGTAGATGTTTCCAATACAGGCTCGCGAGATGGTCGCGAGGTGGTTCAGCTTTACACCACTCCTTATGCCTTGAACGATGGACATTCTCTTGAACTCCGCGCTTTTGCCAAGACCGGGCTTTTGAAACCGGGCGAGACAGAGCGTGTCATATTGCGGGTGACCGAAGAGGACCTTGCTGTCTTTAATGAGAAGAAATCCGCCTGGGTTACAAGGAGCGGTGATTATATGTTCTGCATAGCAACAGATGTGAATTCAGTGGTTCAATACACAATAGAGACGGTCCAAAAGGAACTTGTGCGTCCTGTCACGCGCGCGATAGAGCCTGTGCGCCTCACTGCAACTGACGGTAACAACACCTGCGTCAAGATTGACAGCGCAGTCTTCAAACCATCGGATTTATTCATAGGCAAAACAACAACAATCCTTAATTATGAAATCAATACTGGGAATAGGTAATGCGCTGACGGACATACTGGCTGTCCTGCCCGATGAAGAACTTCTGCAAAAGTTTCATCTCCCGCGCGGAAGTATGCAACACGTCGATATGGAAACGGGAGACCGCATTTGGGAAGCCTTGAAAGAGATAGGTGTAAAATATGTGCCGGGAGGCTCCGCAGCAAATACCATTACCTGTGCCGCTATTTTCGGTATGCCTTCGGGATATATAGGAAAGGTGGGCAATGATGAATTGGGGCAACTCTTCACAAGCACAATGGAGCAATATGGAGTGCATACAACGATGCTGCATAGCGGCAAATCTTCCGGAAGGTGTATGGTGTTCATTACAGCCCCTAATGCGGAGCGTACTTTTGCCGACTATATGGGTGCGGCTCTCGAAATGGGGCCGGAGGATCTCAGACCCGAATACTTCGAGGGCTACGATTATTTTCATATCGAAGGCTATCTCGTGCAAAATCAGGAACTCATCAGCCGTGCCGTCAAAATGGCTCACGATGCGGGCTGTTTCATCTCTATAGATATGGCTTCCTACAATGTTGTGGAGTCCAATAATGCCTTCCTGCACAATCTCGTGGACAGTTATGTGGACATAGTTTTCGCCAACGAAAGCGAATCCAAGGCATTCACGAAGATTGCAGACCCGAGACTTGCCCTTGACGATATTTCCCGTCATTGCAAAATAGCAGTGGTTAAAGTCGGAAAAGACGGCTCGTGGATTAAATCCGGAGACGAAGAGCACTATATACCCGCATGGGATGCCAATCCTGTAGATGCTACAGGCGCGGGGGATACCTATGCGGCAGGTTTCCTGTACGCTCATTCTCTTGGCATGCCTTTGAAAGTATGCGGAGAAGTCGGCTCTATTCTGGCGGCAAAGGTGGTTGAGGTGATAGGCACGAAGATAGACATACCGCGCTGGAAAGACGCAAAAAAAGAAATACGCGAACTTATATCCGCCAATGAAAATATTAAATAAAATACTTTTAAGAAGAAATCTCAGCACAGTACCCACGGGCATCTACCCTTTGGGCAGTCTTCGCAGCGCCGCCATCGTCCTCGGCCAGTCGGGACCCTGCATTGAGCAGGCGCGTAAATTACTTTCGGAAAATAAGCTTGAAGGCGGAGTCTTTGTCATAGACAGCAGCTGTGCCAATAAATTATTGGGACGGCTGAAAAAATCCGTAAGGGAAGAAATCGGCAATCCTGACCTCCTGATTGTGCTTTCGCGTGACAATTCTCCATATTTGAACTATATGGTGCGCACGAGCGGGGCAAAGTTCAAAATAGGACTGAAACCAAGCGTGTGCGATGATGCTTACGACCTTGTAGTTGATAATTCAAATGACTACTCCGATGAGGAAATCTTCAAAAAAATAGTTGAGATCTTAAAGAAAATAAAGTGATGAAAGATATTATAGTAGCTGTCAAGGGCTTTTTCATGGGCGCTGCAAATGTAGTCCCCGGAGTGTCCGGAGGCACTATAGCCCTGCTTACGGGTATTTACAGCCGTATTATCAACGCAATCGATGCTCTGATGAGAATAAGCAATTGGAAGCTGCTGTTGAAGGGAGATTTGAAAGCTTTCTGGAAAGCCGTGGAGGGACGTTTCCTGCTGGCGCTCGGAATAGGAGTTGTGGCGAGTGTCTTCACTCTCGCTAAATTGATGGAATATGTGCTGGCAAATCATCCTGTGCAGACTTGGGCTTTCTTCTTCGGGCTCATCCTCGCTTCTGTGTACTATATGCTTCGTGACATCAAGAATCTGAAGTGGCTCGATGCTGTCCAGGTGTTCGCAGGCCTTGTGCTGGGACTTGTGGTCTGCACTCTGACTCCCACAAAGACTCCCGACACTATGTGGTTTGTTTTTATTTGCGGAGCAATAGCTGTCTGTACCATGATACTGCCGGGCATTTCAGGCAGCTTCATACTTGTCGTTCTCGGCAAATACGATTATATAATGAGGGCAGTCAGTGCTCTGGATTTGCCTACTCTCTTCGTTTTTGCATTGGGCTGCGTTGTCGGAATACTCGCGTTTGCCAAGTTTCTGCATTGGCTGCTTGCCCGCTGTGAACGCTCTACCATGCTCGTACTGATAGGTTTTGTCCTCGGCTCTCTCGTGAAAGTGTGGCCTTGGCACGACCTTTCAGCCATCCCTGACGGGCAGCTCCACATCGCTTCCGCTCTCATTTGGTGCTTTATAGGGCTTGCACTCATCGTTGCCGTCGAACTCCTCAGCCGCAAACAGGGGAAATAATACAGCCTGGGCCGC
>CAUUCY010000034.1:0-18835 GCA_963543835.1 uncultured Bacteroidales bacterium | reverse complement strand
ATGTATTTTTTGCATCGCCAAGTTGGCAGAAGAGAAAATTTTACGTATATTTGCCGTCCGCTTCCTCGAGTAGGGGCAATATTATTTTATTAACTTTTATAAAACAGATTCACAATGGCTGTTAAAATTCGTCTTCAACGCCGCGGTAAGAAGAATTTCGCATTCTTCCACATTGTTGTGGCGGACTCTCGTTCTCCTCGTGACGGACGTTACATTGAGCAGATAGGCTCTTACAATCCTAACACAAACCCTGCAACCATCGTCCTGAATTCGGACCGTGCTCTTGCCTGGCTTAATGTCGGTGCACAACCGACCCTTGTTACCCGCCGTATCCTCTCATACGAGGGCGTTCTTCTCCGCAAGCACCTTCAGGGAGGCGTTGCAAAGGGAGCACTCACCCAGGAGCAGGCAGATGCCAAATTTGCTGCTTGGATGACTGCAAAGGATACCAAAGTAAACGCCAAGAAACAGGGACTGCTCAAGGCTGCTGCCGACAAGGCTAAGGCTGCTGCGGCTGTAGAAGCCAAGGTAAACGCCGAGAGAGCGGAAGCAATTGCAAAGAAAGCTGCCGAACTTGCTGCAAAGCAGGCTGAGGAAGAGGCTGCCAATACAGCCGAGACCGAGGCTCCTGCTGCTGTAGAGGATGAAGTCCAGGCTGAGGCTCAAGCAGAGCAGTAATGCTGCATATTGCCAAGATTCTCAAATCCAACGGCACTGACGGTGGCGTCCTTGTGGGATTCCGCGGTTTCAGTCCTGAGGATATAGATCAAAAGGAACCGGTATTCATTCATTTTGATGGACTGCCGGTTCCGTTTTTTATTGAAGATTTCCAGCGCAAAGGTCCGGACAAGGCAATAATACATTTTTCTGACATAAAGAGCTTTGAGGACGCTGAGGAAATAGTGGGAAGTGCGGTCTTTGCGGACTGCGAAATTCAGACGGAAGAAGATGATTCCTTTGCTTCCCTCGTGGGCTGGACACTCAAAGGGGTTGGCAAGATCAGCGCTTTTCTCGACATCCCTGCAAATCCCTGCATAGAGGTGGAAACAAAAAAGGGAGCGGCTGTGATACCGCTCCACGAAGATTTAATCCTGTCTATCGACCCAAAGACTCAGGTGCTGGAAATGTCCATCCCCGAGGGTCTTCTTGACTTATAGTCTATTTCCAATAGCCGTAAATCCCCTCGACTGCCTTAGAGTAGTTGTATCCCATTTTGTCCAAAGCAGGGAAATGACGGCCCGTTAATTTCTCTTTGAAAACTTCGTAGTCCATGTTTTCCGTCTTGCACCACTGAACTTCGCTCAGCGCCTGCAAACGCGGCAGCAGCATATACTCAAGCTGCTTGTCGGAGACTATATATTCAGTCCAGAGATTTGCCTGTACTCCGAGAATGTGGCCCCTCGCTTCTTCGGGCAGCCCCTCATAAGGGTCGAAGGAATAGACTTTCTCAAGAGGAGTGTATCCGCCTATTGCAAGAGGCTCTTTCTCTTTTTCCTCAGATTGGTAGAAATCGAAGTACAAATGGCTGTACGGAGTCATTATGACATCGAAGCCCTTTTTTGCTCCCTCTATTCCTCCAGCAACTCCGCGCCAGGACATTATAGTCGCGCCCTCGGAGAGCCTGCCCTCGAGAATCTCGTCCCAGCCTATAATCCTGCGTCCCTTGGCTGCAAGGAAATTCTGTATCCTCGTTGTAACATAATTCTGCAAGTAATCCTCTGCGGAGTGCTTCTCGTCGCCTTTTATGCCCAGGCTCTTTATCCTTTTCCGGCACTTGGCGCAGGCACGCCACGCGTCTTTAGGGCATTCGTCTCCGCCTATGTGTATGTATTCTCCCGGGAAGAGCTCCACAATTTCGGCGAGTACATTTTCCAGAAATTCAAATGTCTTTTCTTTCCCCGCACACAGTACGTCTTTTGCCACTCCCCAGCGTTGCCAGACCTCGTAAGGACCTCCCGTGCATCCAAGCTCGGGATATGCCGAAAGTGCCGCAAGCATGTGTCCCGGGAGGTCTATTTCAGGCACTACGGTGATGCCGAGACCTTCCGCATATTTTACGACCTCCCTTATTTCATCCTGAGTGTAAAAGCCTCCGTAGCTCTTTTTGTCGGAGACAATCTCCATGTCATCGGAGTCGAGGTGTCCTATCATCGTGCCTGCGCGGCGCGAGCCTTTTTCTGTCAGACGCGGATATTTCTTTATCTCTATTCTCCATCCCTGATCGTCCGTAAGATGCCAATGGAAGCGGTTGAGCTTGTATTCCGCCATTATGTCCAGATACTTTTTCACTTCATTTATATCGAAAAAGTGGCGCGATATGTCGAGATGCATACCACGATAAGCAAAGCGTGGATAGTCACGAATCTCGCAGCAAGGCAGCTGCCATTTCGCGTCCGGCTCTCTTTCCCTGCCGTAAATTGCGACAGGCAGCATCTGACGTATGCTTGCGAGGGCATAAACCACTCCGTTGAGAGAAGCTGCCCTTACCTGCATCCCTTTCCTGCTTATCTTTATCAGATATTCTTCTTCTGCCAGATTTTTGTCGGCGATGAAAGCTATACCGCATTCGCAAACCTTGTCTGAAAGTTCGGATTTCTGTCCGCAGGCAAGGCTGAGCCGCTCTGCAAACTCTTTTATCCTCTCTGCCGAAATTTCGCCCAATTCGGGAGAATAACTTATTTTCTGACCTTTGATATTAAAGACGCCCGAGCCGGCTTTCAGCTCTGCAGGAGCGGGTATTATGGCTGTTTCCACTTTTGGGGAAGCGCAGGAGAGCACTGCGATAAAGCAAATTACTATGCTGTATATTTTCTTCATTATTTCCAGTATTTTTCTATTTCTTCAAGGGTTTTTCCTGTCGTTTCAGGAATCTTCTTCCACATTATGTACATATAAGGCAGGCACATGAATGCAAAGAGCAGGAATGTGCCGTGAGGCTTGAGGGTGCTCATGCACCAAGGGGTGAACTGTCCTATGAGATAAGTGCCTATCCACAGGGAAAGACCTGCTATAGACATGGCTATGCCTCTCACGCGGTTAGGATACATCTCCGAGAGCAGCACGAATACCACTGCGCTGATAGAAATCGCCTGGCTGAATATGTAGAGCAGGAAGAGCGCGAGGAGAATGACAGGACTGAGCCCGAGTGCCTTCCCGAAAGCGAAATAACAAGCTATGCATACAAGGCATACTATCATACTGCTCACTCCGTAGTATATGAGTTTCTTTCTTCCCACTTTGTCGATGATGAACACCGCAAGTATGGTCGTCAACATATTTACGAGCCCGACGAGAACGGTGGAGAATGATGAGTCGGAACTTGCAAGACCGGCATCCGCAAAGATGTCCGGACCGTAATAAAGCACGGCATTCACTCCCATGAACTGCCCTAAAACAGCGATTGCGGAGCCGTACAGCACTGCTTTTCTGATACCTGGCTCGAGCAGGACTTTCCATTCGCTCTTGACTTCCCCCATAATGGAAGCCTTAGTGCTCTCGTATTCCTCTCTGACACCTTCTTCGGAGGTCCTGAGGCGGCGGAACACTTTAAGCGCGGCATCGTCCTTTCCTTTGACGATGAGCCAACGGGGACTTTCCGGGATGAAGAAAGCTATTATAAGAAACAGGACTGTAACTACACTCTCGCTTCCAAGCATTCCCCTCCACATTTCGGATGCGAAAATTTTGTTCAGCCAAGGGGTTGAAAAAGACGCGTCCGTACCGTTGGAAAGTATTATATAGTTGGCAAGGTATGCCAGGAGAAGTCCGCATGTCACCGCCAACTGGTATAAGCCCACCATTGTGCCGCGTATCTTTGCCGGAGAAATTTCTGATATGTACATGGGGGAGACTATGCTGACAATGCCTATGCCCACTCCGCCTATTATGCGGTATAACACCAAATCTCCGAATCCTACGCACAGGCAGCAGCCTATGGCGGAGACGCTGAAAAGAATGGCGGCAATCAGCAAGGTCTTTTTCCTCCCCAGAAAGTCGCTCAGCATACCTGCGCAGGCAACTCCTATTATCGAGCCTACGAGCGCGCAGCCTACATACCAGCCCTTGCTCATCTCGCTGAGCCCGAACTGTGCCGAAACGTCAGCCGTAGTGCCTGAAATTACTGCGGTGTCGTAGCCGAAGAGTATTCCGCCCAGCGCAGCTACGAAAGATAGAAACAAGATGTACGGGAAATTTGAGGAGTTCATACAATTATTTTTTGTCAAAGTATTCCATATATCTGTCATATAAATGCCCTGCCTGCATGTACGCCGACTGAGGACTCATAAAATGAGAAAACTCGAAAGTTATCGCCTTGTCGTAGGCGCAACGCTTTGCCGCTTCCAGCTTCAGGCGTAGTTTGTCGAACTTTATGGGCAGGAAATTTATCGGCATGTCGCGGTCGAACGATTCCGCGTTGGTCCAGCACTTCATGCCGTATTTGTCTGCGAGTTTCTTGTTCACGCTGAAGAAGGCATCCAGCTCGTCATAGTCTATGTGTCCGTCCTGGAATGCGCAGGCATCGACGAACTCGTGTATGCCGTCGAATATCTCATCCCACTCCCTTTCGTGTTGAGCCACGGAAACCGCCTGTTCATTGGTCATCTTACCCGTTCCCATGACGGCTTTCTTGCCGTCTATCCAAGGGCTTATGAATGTAGGCAAGCCTCCGGAGATTTCTTTGCATTGGCGCCCCATGGTGCGGAAAGACTCTATCGCCCCTTTTGTGGCGCGACTGATTTCCCCGCTTATATACCAGCCGCCGAAACTCTTGTATTTGCTTCCGTAGCGCTCCCATATTTCGTCTATGACGTATTTGTTTGCCTCCACCTCATGACTCATATCTCCCGTATCCCAGTATTTCCCGGAGTCGTAGAGTCCGAGCATGAATTTCATTCCATACTTCTGCGCAAGCCGGCAGAACATATCTATAAGGTCCACGGAAGGCATATAACAGCCCTTTTTCAGAAGATAGGGAGAAGGGTAGGTGATGAATTTCCTATATCCGCATCTTATGTCTATCACGGTGTCTATGCCCATTTGCTTCATATATTTGAAGTCGAGATCCCATTCCTTTTCTCCCCAGTTCTGATGTGGTATGTCGTGGGAGATTTCATCCAGAAAGGTACCTGTTATGGGAAGCGCATTTCCTTTTGGAACTATCAAATTGCTTTTTATACTTTTGTCCGCGCTAAGTCTGAGGTCTTCTCCCGACTTGCTGTGCCCGGAGCCGCCGGACTCGCCGCATCCTGAAATGGCGGGTGTAAGGGCAAGCGCACCTGTCGCCAACGCTGTTCTCTTGAGGAAATCTCTTCTGCTTTCCATTTTATCTGTTTTTTTAAATATGTCTTTCTTGCGTAAAGATGGCAAAAATTCTTTGCTTTAGAAAAGAAATGCCGCTGATTGAAAATAAAAAGAGGGCGCAGAGCGTCAGTCTGCGCCCTCTAAAAAAGCTACTTACTGATTATTTTAAGACAGAAGGGTCGAAAGTGTAACTCTCTACACACCTTCCGTTGAGGTCGACAAGTGCAATGCCGACTTTACCGTTGTCATTATAGAGTTTGACATCCGATGCAGGACCTTCCGATGCATCGCCGTCTTTTTTGAAGAATGTTGTTGCCGCCTTGTTGATGATTGCAGCATCGTGTATTACATTCCCCAGGGTCACATTTTCAAGATCTACGATAGAGATTACAGGAGGAAGCCCGTATTGAGGGAAGAATGTGCTTGCAAGCGATACAAGATAAGGTTTGTCTCCGATTTTACGCACATCGATGGTCTGATAAGCGTAGTTGCCGGACTGCTCGGCATCAGGCTTGAAGAGCAGGGTAGCGTTTCCCTTACCGTCCACTTTGTATATATTGTTCCCCTCGTATGCTCCGCTGACGATGAAGCCTTCATCGGCTGTGAGTCCTATTGATGCGATGGAAACAAAGTTGTTAGGGTAGGTGTTCCAGTTATCTGTTTTCCAAGACGCTGTCATACCGTTCACTTCAAGTTTTGTGAGAGCTCCCGCCACACCGTCTTTTATTGTCCAGTAAGAGATGGTCTTGCTCATTGTTATTTCTTCGATTCCTTCTACCGGGACAGTCACCAGCGCGTTCTTTGTCGCATCTCCGCGTACGCATATACGAGCTCCCGCAGGACCTCCTACGGTCCATGCCGGAACATTTATTACATTCTTTTCTCCGTCCTTATTTACAACATTCATCATGAAATCCTGTATATAAGCACTGTTTTCGTATGCGGAATGGTTGCAGATTATCAGGTTCCCCGCATCATCGTTTGTAATGACTTTTTGCTTGAAATCTTTTCCTCCGAGTTCGACTTTTGCATATTTCCCGTCGGCAGGGTTGATTTCGTATATGACACTCCCGTCGCAGACATAGTGCTTGCCGTTGTAAATAGCTTCAGAAAGCACGGTATTGCCGAACTCCATGTTATGAATGTCAATGGAGTAGTTGAGAGACTTCAGGCACTCCTGTTTGAAGTGAACTCTGATTGTTACAGGCTGGTCAACTGTTCCGGACGCGGTCTCAACAGGCTCGGTGAATCCTTGCTGAGTGGTGGTGAACTTGATGTAGCCTTGTCTTTCATTGTAGCTGTTGTTAGGCTTGACGGTGATAGTGTATTTGTTGCCGTCATTCTTTACTTCAGACCATTTGTTGAACTCTTCGTAGGTCTTCATTTCAAAAGGCACATTCGCATCTATGGTGAAAGACAGTTCTCCGCCGTCTTTGCCTATGCTCAATGACCCTTCGCTTGCTTTCAGATGCCATTGGCTTTCCTGATTGATAGCAACTGTCACAGGAGGCAGACCCTCGGATTTGATTGTGAGCTTTATGACGCGGTCGGCAGTCGTTCCGTTTTTCATGACGGAAACCTTGACCTTGCTGAAAGCGTCTTTCGGACTTGCTTCCCCGGATTTGGGGCTGACGGTGGCAACATCCTCCTCAACGTCCACAGAGGCTGTCCACGCAAGGGTGGATTTGAACTCCACATTTACAATCTGCCCATCTTTAGGGACAGTCAAGGAAGCAGGGCTGTCCGGCTTCAATGTGAGGGAATCCTCAACCTTGGCTTTCTCAGTACAGCCGGCAAATGCCAGGGCTGCCGAGCAGAGAATCAATAATGATTTTTTCATAATAAAAAAGTGTTAAGTGGTTGATATTATTTTTTTAGAGAATTCAAGTAATTTTCGAATGCTTTTTTAAAGCTGTCCCAATAGTCATACATGCGGATATGGCAAAGGTCGAATACGAAATATCCGTCAGCATTGTTTATGCAGGCGTCCACGGTATTCGGTATTATCTTTTCGCATCCTCCATTTTCAAAGCCGCTTGCATTTCCTATGTCAGGACCTCCGGCAAACACCGTGTCGCCTGCGAGCAGGGTCTTCCCCTGTTTGCAAAAGCCTTCCATGGTCCATTCTCCCGAGCCGTAGATCTTTTTTGCCCCGGCATAACAACCGAGCATCATGAAGTCGCAATGGTCGGCGTAACCGTAGTTGTGATAGTCCTCGTTTGCCCATTTCGGGTAGAATTTGTGGGTCAGATATTTGGGGCTCGCCCAATTCACTCCCGAGAAATAGTAGGAAGAGTACCATGCTCCGACATAGCAGCCGAAGCGCATTTGGGCATTTACGGAATGTACGCTTGCAGCTGCCTTTTCCACGAAGTCGTGTATTACTTTAGCCCTGAATGCAAGCCAGCTTTTCTGCTCCTCTGTCAGCACCGAAGGCAATTCGCTTGCCCCTTTGTCGAAAACAGGCCATCTTGAAGCCGCTTTCCCTAAATACTCCTCAAATTTTGCCTTTGTTTCGTCCGAAAAATCGCTTTTGAGGGAAGAATCATCGAAACGACAGCGGTCGAGTATGATTCCGTCGAGTTTGTATCCTGCCAGCTCTTTGATGATTGCAAGCATATATTCCTGCACCTTATCATTGGCAGGATTAAGGAAAACCGTACCCTGTACTCCCGGATAGAAACTGCTTTTAAGACCATCTTCGGTGTTCTGGACAGTCGCCCATGAGCCCGGAATTTCCCCGGAAAAGATAGGACCTTCGCTTTCCAGTCCGTAATATCCGCCGTAACCTCCGACAAAAGTGTTTATGGCGGCATTCACTTTCAGACCTTGAGCATGTCCTTCGTCAATGAAAGCCTGAAGATAATCCCAGGTCTCCGTTCTGTTTATAAATTGGTAGGAAGATTTCAGCCACGCTGCGAGTCGCTTTGTTTTAGGCGCTTTTTTGGAGTCGAAAAGAACGGTCCCCTCTGTTGGCCTGACATCAACTATTATATCCGTGAATCCGCATTCCTTGAGCTTTTTCAGCTCTTTCGCGATAGTGGATTTACTGTTGGCATAATAGTAGAAGTTGGCGGATGCATCGATCCAGATATAACGGGCTTTTGCATCTTTTTCCACCGGAGGTGTTTCCGGTTTGGGGTCGGGCTTCTCCTTCGGGTCCGTCCATGGCCATTCGGGGATGGGATTCTCCTTCCTGGCGCAGCTTGTGGCAAGCACCAGGCTTGTAAATAGAATTATTGTACTGACTTTCATTTTCATTTGATATATACACAACTTCCGACATAGCGCTGGGCACCGTCAGAAGGCTTTATTGTTTCCTTCCCTCCTACAAGCATGCAGGAAGAGCCTCCTCCGTCAAGATTTATTGCGTCTATGCACCCGAATTGCAGAAGAGCCTTGCCCACCTGTTCGGTAGTGAGCCCTTTTACTCCCTCTGTCATTCCGCGGCCTTCGCACACGAAAAGGACAAGGAGATTGTCTTTTGTCACGCCTATTGCCGTGCGCGGTGCGGGAACGGCACATTGAACATCCTTTTCCGCTTTGAAGCACTCATACAGGAAAGTGTTTTTCAACTCTCCGTTCTTGATGAGGACAGGACCGCCGCCTATGGCATTTTTCGCCTCAAATATTCTTGCTTCGGAAGGGAAAGTCTCCGAAGGGACAGCAAGCGGAGTCCCCTCCATGGAATTTCTCGCAGGCTGGTCATATACGAAATGCTTACCCGAAGAAGTGTAGTAGGTCCATGACGCCTCGATTGTCCCGTCCGTATGCTGAATGAATGCCGCACGTGTAGGATAGTAGATTTTGACCCAATCGTCCGAACAGTAATTTATGTTGTAGGAGAGAAGTTTCCCCTCGTTTACTGCCAGACTTGCCGGATAGTTTTTCCCTCCGTCAGAATAGAAATAGCCTCCGTTGATTACTATTGCGGCATTTTTGTCTTTATATACTCCTGCAGGAGTTTTAAGGGACTCTTCCGTTCCGTCTATTTCGGGATCGTCAAGCCCCCAGACATTGAAGCCTGCCTTGCTCATATCCACTGTCGCTATATATGCAAGGGCTTTTGTGCCCTGCAATTTTTCCGGAGACTTGAAAATCTTTACATACTCCGGAAGCCCGCCGTATTCGGAACTTACTTCGGTCCATGGTTCGTCATCCTTGTCCGGGTCTTCCCAGGGCCAGGACGGAAGGCTGTCTTGCTTTACTGAGCAAGCCATACAGCTTATCGCTAAAACCGATATGGAAAATAAGACAAAAAACCTTTTCATATCATTCTTCTATTTTGATACAATCCGCGACATACGCTCCTATACTCTGGCAATGGTAGTCGTAGAAGTACATGTAAATTCTGTATCCGTCGGCGGTAGGGCAGAGTATGACATCTCCTGCGGCTCCGGTGCTTGAGTTGCTTCCCACCTGATAGGCTTTGATGCTTGTGTTGGAGAATATCAATGATGCGGAGGACGGCTCCGTGGCTTCATACAGATATACCCGTGGACTTATTCCCCATTGCGGGAAATGGCTGACAACGAAATGAGCCATGTATCTTGCTCCGTTAAAGGTCTTTATGTCAAGGCAGTTAGGATTGTTTCCCCAATTCCCTATGTGTGCAATCCAATTGTCCTTTCCCTTGCCGTCAATGTAGTGAAGCAGATAATTCTCTGCGTCTCCGGATATGGCGGGATCTACGTTTCCTTCATAGTAGTCGAGGAAGTATCCGTCTGCTTCGGGCTTGAGTGAAGCCGGAATAACGGTAGCGTGTCCCACAGGAGCGGAGCCCCATCCCGCAACGCAGGAAGAGAAGTCCTTGGTTTCGACCTTGTTGACAGCCCCGTCTGTCACAGTGAGAACAACGGCTTTTGCTGTCGTGGTCACTCCGTCTATACCCTCTGCCGTGAATACTATTACAGCGTTCTTGTCTATGTCACCGAGCACTTTCATTCTGTGTCCTATAGGCTCTGAAGCAGGATTGGCGAAAGAGTAGAACAGGCTTGGGGCGGTCTTCACGGATTTGGTCCTGTAAATATTGACGACTTCTGCGTCCGCTCCTCCCTTTGCCTTGTTTGCAATCAGGAGATTTTCCTTTTCGTCGTTACTTATCACATCCGCCACTGCAGTCCCAAGAACTATTTCTCCTTTTTTCTCTCCGCTGAAGCGGTTCATGGTCATTGGAGTCGTCCCGTTCCCCAGACAAACCACCAGATAACCGTCCGCGGATGCCAGAGACACGAAAGAAAGCTCCGTGTAGGCAGGGAATCCGTAGAGCGTTGTCGGGTCTATCGTAAACAAAGGATGTACGGATTTAGGATTGAGACCGTAATCTATCGTTTCCGGCTCTCCCTGTTTCAGGGTGTATTCCGTAACGGACTTTTGGTCGTCTGCGAGAACTTTGATTTTTGTGCCGTCTGCGATATTGTATTGTTTGCCGGGCACATATCTGTAATCGCCTATGTGCGTAAGCTTTGAATGTGCGGAGACTTGCGCGCTGATTACAGAGCCTGACAGATCGCCTGTGTAAGGGATGAGGATTTCTTTCCTTTTCTCGTACACGATTCCGTTAATCACCATATTGTCTATTGAAAACGATACGATGGAAGCCTTGGAGGAATGTACCCTTTCCCCTTTTATTATTATCCTGCGGCTTTGTCCCGAAGGCTCTGTCAGAGTAAAGACATTGTCCTCGGTAAGATCGAGTATTCCGAGCCCCGGCTCCAGTCTGAAGTTGGGGAGAATCTCCGCCTGAATCTTAAGTGAAGTCAGATATGCCATTGTTTCATCGTCCGAGCTTTCCGGATAGTACCATGGCAGTTCTATCGTCCAAGTGTCGCTTTTGTACATTTCCTCACTGAGAGAGAACTTTGCAAGTTCCATGTTCGTGTACCTGCCGGTAGTGATTATTGCAGTAAGACTACTTATCCCCTGACCTGTTATATTGGATTTTATAAATTCCGGTTTGTGGCAGGATGTCACCGTGAAGCCGAGAATCACGGATATATAAAAAATTATCTTTTTCATGATTATTTCCATTCAGCGTATTGTTCTATAGAAGAATTTGAACTCAGTTCGCTCTCCGGCATAGGGAAGCGATACATCTTGGTCGGGAAATTACGGTTCTCGTCATCCACACTCACATATTTGTAGATAAAGTCCGTTCCGCTTTTCTCGATTTTCAGACCGTGCTGCTTATAGTTCGACAGCCCTTCGGGATAATTCTTGTCGGCAAGTTCCCAACGGCGCAAATCCCAATATCTCATACCTTCGTAGGCGAGTTCCACTTTTCTCTCCTGACGTATTGCGTCCCAGAGAGCGGTCCCCGACTTGGGGGTGTAAGGCAGACCTACGCGTTCCCTTATCCGCTTGACAAGTTCATTCGCTCCTGCCTCATCTTTGGTCCTGTAGCAGGCTTCCGCCTTGTTGAGCAGAATTTCCGCATAGCGCATGAAAGTGAAAGGCTGCGAACTTGCGGAGGTGTTCACGTTGTAGCTCTCATCCACCAGTTTGCGCAGATAATAGCCCGTTACAGTCTTGCCCTTAGGCTCTTTGTCTGTCTTCCATGTGGCCCAGCCGTCAAGCCCTCCTACGTAAGGCTCTATCTTGCGTCCTTTCCATTCCGCATCATTGTATAGAATTGTTGCTTGGAAACGCGGCTCAAGTTTGGAATAAGGAGGTTCTGCATTCGTCCCGTCGGAAGTGTGCCATGGGGTCCAGTTCGGGAAACCTCCCGTGGCAAGCTCGTAACTCTCCACTATTTCCTGTGTAGGCACTCCGTAAGCTCCCCCTTTCTGTCCCTCCTTGCTGTAGTCTCCTCCCGGAGTATAGTAGAAGTTGAAACTGTGGGTTATGCCTTTTTCATAATCGAAAGTATATTGCAGAATGGCTTCCTTATTGCCGTTTGCAAGAGATTTTGCAAAGGCATCCGAATAATTGCCTTCAAGTTCGTATCCGAGCCCGGCAAGCTTGTCTGCGGCTGCGATGACTGCCTCGTAGCGCTTTGCATATAGCATGGCGCGGGAGAGCATGCCGTATGCCATTCCTTGGTTTATGCGCCCGCGGGCTTCGCTTGCCTTAGGCAGGTTTTGTGCTGCATCTCCGAGGTCCTTTTCAATGAAATCCCAAGCCTGTGCCTCCGTGCTTATCGCCTTGTCCTTTGAGATTGCCGAAAGGTCTTCGTCATACAGGATGACATCCTTGTAACGCTTGACAAGCTCGAAGTACAGATAAGCGCGCATGAATTTGAGTTCCCCATCAAGTCGGGCTTTGTCGGCATCGCTCATCTCTCCGTAGGCGTGCAGGTAGTTTATTCCCTCATTGACTCTACGTATTGCCGTGTACAACATGCCCCAGTATCCCATATATGCGTCCACGTATGTCCTTGTGAGGGTGGATGAGCCGTATGACATTTCCGAAGGGATATAACACAGGGCGTTATAATTGTACGAAGTATATTTCATCTCGTCTGTCAAGGCTTCGCTCAAACCGATTTTTGTCGGAGCTGCGTTCAAGTCCCAGATGTAAGAATACAGGTAGTTTATGGAGTATTCCGCGTTCCTGGTCGTTCTCCATATCGTCTTCGAGGAGACATTGTCAGTAGGAGTCATATCCAGGAAATTGCAAGAGCCGAGCGTTAAAACCGCTGCTATGATTGTGATATATTTTTTCATTTTATTCTCCTCCATCTTTTAGAAAGTTAGTGTTACGCCGCCCATAAGAAGACGCTGTTGAGGATAATAACCGTTATTTACTCCCGGAGCTTCAGGGTCTATCCCTTCGGGAAGGGCATCTATCGTAAAGATGTTCTGTCCCTCTACAAACAGCCTGAAAGAGCCTATCCCCACAAAATCGCTTACGCTCTTGGGAATTGTATAGCCAAATTGAGCAGTCTTCAGGCGCACGTATGAACCGTCTCTTATCCAGAAAGTGGAACTTAGACCATTGTCTCCGCCGTGCGAAGTCGTACTCAAAGTCAAACGAGGCAAAGTGCCGTTCCTGTTATATTCGGAATACGCATTCTGTACCAGATAAAGAGGGGAATTTCCTCCTTCTTTGAAAGTCTGCGTCCATATCGTGTTATCGTCTGCGCTGTTGTAGTATGTTCCTGTCATTGATACGTCAAACAAAGAGCCCCCTGTGAACTGGGCATTGAAATCGAAGCCGTTCCAGTTGAAATTGAAATTTAAACCGAAAGTGAGGCGTGGACGGTTGGAGCGTCCGAAATAGCCTTTGTCATCTTCATTTATTTTGCCGTCTCCGTTTATGTCCACATACTTTATGTCGCCTACGTTAGGTCTGGTGTTGTACCAAGGGCTCCTATCGATTTCCTCCTCGCTTTTGAAAAGACCGTCTGCTTTCCAGCATAGTATGCTTCCGTATGTGGTTCCAGTAACTTTTCTGTAATCGACGATATTAGGATTGTCCTTATATACAAGCCAGCGTGTGTGAGAATATGTCGCAGATGCGCTTATATCATACCAGAAGGCCTTGCCGAATAGATTGAAATGGTTGCGGTGGCTGACGAGAATATCCAAACCCTTTGCGTCAATAGCATTGTGATTCACCCAACTTGGGTAATACCCTCCCATAGAAGCAGGGAAGCCCGTACTTTGATAAGAGAGCATATCGTAGGTGTAATTGTAGAATACGTCAAATTCAACACTTAACAAGCCTTTCCACATACTCAAGTCAAAACCTCCATTCCAACTTTGTGTCTTTTCCCAAGTGAGATTCATATTAGGCACTCCTGATGAATAATAGGCAGGAGATACTATTGTCGCTCCGTTTTTCTGACCATAGGCAATGTTGTAATCGTATTTTGAATATGTGCTGAGGAATGCATACTCTTGCACTGAGTCGTTTCCCAGAAGACCGATGCTTCCCCTTATCTTGAAGTCGTCTATAAAAGACATATCCTGCATAAAAGGCTCTTTGGAAATTCTCCAGCCTATGGAAGCGGAAGGGAAGAATCCCCAACGCGTATTAGCCATTCCTGCAAATTTGTACGAACCGTCGTAACGTCCAGTGAATTCTATGAGATACTTTTCCGCATAGTCATATTTTGCGCGGAAAACATAGCCTATACTTCTGGTTTTTTTGCTCTTTCCACTTACGGGATTGTTTGTGGCAATTCCGTTTGACAATTCCGGGAGTTCTGCAAAAGGTAGTTTCTTGACATAGGCGGCGAGTTGGTTTGCTCTATATTCACGCATTTCTGCCAGAGCCATCAAATCGAGATTGTGTTTCCCGAAACTGTTGAGATAATTAAAGCCTGCCTGACCTACAATTTGATTTGAGAAAACGCTTCCTTCTCCGAGGTTGATTGCGTTGTCGCTTACGTGAGGGTTGTCTGTGCGAAGTCTCCAGACTGTCTTGCCATCCTCGTCCTTGGTCATCTGCATCATCTCGTAAGGTGTGCTGAGATTTTTACTGTAGGATACGCCATAGTCGTAAGAGCCTGAAATTTTCAGCGACAGACCCTTTACGAAAGGCACGTCGTATTGCAAAGAAGCATTTGCGAATACCGAAGCTCCGCGGTTATCTTTGTAGCCGGACTCATAAATTGCCGCCAGAGGGCTGACAAGGAACGACTGGTTGTTCTGTACGGCTCCCGTATATACTCCGTCCTTTTTCATCGGGAGATAAGGGTGCATCTGTATTGTCTGACGGGAAATGGAGAACCAGCCCGCCTCTCCTTTGTTCGGGTCGTCATCTCCTCCTCCTGAAAGGTAGGCAGGCGTGTTTCTTTGTGATATTACGCCTGAAATTCCCACGGTATATTTCAAATGCTTTGCCGCCTTGCCCTCTATGTTTGTGCGTATATTGTAGCGCCTGTAGTTGAAACGGTCTATGTTTCCTTTCTGCCCGAGGGTACCTATAGAACTGAAATAGCGCCCCTTCTCGTTTCCGCCCTGTATGGTTATATTGTGTTTCTGGGTGATACCCGTGCCGAAAACTTTAGCTATATAGTTCACGTTGTCCCAACCGTCTTCCGGGTCTCCGTTTTTCATAGCTTCGATGTTTTTCTGAGTGAAGTAAGGGACGTAGTCTGCGGAGGAGGCTATTTCCCCGTTCGCAAGCTGGTCCATCATACGCGCCACATTGTAGTAGTAGGCAAATTGGGGACCGTCCATGAACTCCGGGAAGTTTGCGTTCATGGAGAGACCGTAGGAACCATTGTAGCTGATTTTGGAATCGCCCTTGTCGCCTTTCTTCGTGGTGATTATTATCACGCCTCCCGCTGCCTTCAATCCGTACACTGCAGCCGAAGCTCCGTCTTTGAGGACAGATATGCTTTCGATGTCTGCAGGGTCTATGTCATTTATGTCTGATACGGGGAAGCCGTCCACGACGTAACTTACTCCATAGACAGAGCCACGTATTCTCAATGATGCCTGATCAAGACCCGGCTCTCCCGATTCCTGCACCGAAGAAATGCCCGGGAGTCGTCCTGCAAGCACCTGGGAAACGTTGGTGGCAGGAGCTTTGAGGAGCTCTTCTCCCTTTATGGCAGAGACTGCGCTTGTAAGATTTCCCTTCTTCGCGGTGCCGTATCCGACTACGACCACATCTTCGAGGAAAAGAGAGTCTTCGCTCATGCTTACATTTATTGCATGTCCTTTGTATTCCTCCTGGATTGTCGCCATTCCAAGGCAGGAAAATACTATTTTAGCTCCGGAAGGGACTGACAGCGTGTAGTTTCCGTCCATGTCTGTAGTCGTTCCGTTGCTCGTGCCTGACACCATCACGGTTACCCCCGGCAAAGGCTGTCCCGAAGCGTCCGTGACTTTTCCTTTAAGCGTGTTTTGCGCATAAGCCATATTGCCCGCCAACAAGAGTGCACTAAGCAGGCAAAAAGCTGTTTTGATGCTTAAAATATGAGCTTTCATATTGATTTGTTATTAGTTTTTCAGTTTTTAGAAAGGATGTCATTGATGATTAGCTGTGCTATAGTCAGCATTCTCGGAATATGGAAAGGTCCCTTGAAAAGATTGCCTTTGGCAGCTTGCGCAACAGTTCCGTCACGATGCAGATAGCCGAACCACTCTCCGTATTCGGTGTCGACGAGATGCTTTACAATCCATTCGTGGGTTTGTCTGTATATCTCGAGGTATTTCTCGTCGCGCGTTGCCTTATAGGCATAAAGCGCAGCGATGACGGTCTCGCATTGAGGCCACCAGAATTTCATATCCTGCGAATAATCCTGATGCGGGAAGCCCTTGCAGTCGCGGAAATTGATTATCCCGCCGAACTCTTCGTCCCAGCCCCACTTATATTGCCAGTCAAAAATTTTAAGACCGAGCTCTTTGTAATGCGGTCTGTTCATCGCCTCCCCAATCTGCATCAGGAACCACGCCGTCTCTATGCCGTGCCCGGGGTTTATGGTCCGTCCCTCGCAGGTGTCAATCAGACCCCCTTCCATGGTGACGGACTCCAGTATGCACTCGAATTCGGGGTGCATGAAATAGCGCTCTATCGAATCGACGGAGTCGCTTATTTGCTCGTCGAGAACCTTATCGTCACATACCTGTTTCAGCACTGTGGCTACATTCACGAGTATCATTGTAATGGAATGGCAACGCCCCGTACCATAGCCTTTAGGCTCGAGGAATCCCGGCGTGCCGAGCATCCATTGGATGTGTTTGAAGGTGCTCAGAGCCTTGTCTGCATAGCTTCTGTCCCCGCTTGCTTTGGCGTATTCCGCCATCGCGATTGCGGCGAAGCAGTCCGAGAACACATAACGCCTCTTGCGCAGCGGCTCCCCCTGGGCGCTTACGCTGAAGTACATGTGCCCGTCTTTCCTGTCTATGCAGTGCGCCTCAATGAAATCTATGCAGGACTTTGAAGCAGCCAGCCATTCGGAATTCTTCTCTATATTGTTGTATGCGTAGGCTGCCGTATAGCCGAAACGACCCTGGAACCATACTGATTTGGTCTTGTCCATCAAAGCCCCGTCCCTGTCTAAGCAGGTGTATACTCCTCCGTTTACCCTGTCCAATCCGTACTTCAGCCAGAAAGGCATTATATTGTCTTTTAACTGGGCTCTGTACCAGTCTGCATTCTTAAGTAAATAGTTTGTGTCCATTTATAGTCAGTATTTTGCAGTAAAGATATTTCATAAAAGAATAAAAAACATATTTATGCAAAATATCTGCATTTAAAAAAGTAAGTTTTCAAATTATGCCTATATTTGCAAAATAAAATTTGAAATTATGGAGGATAGGGATTTTCTGCATGGAATGGAGTCTACATATCGCAAGTCACGTCTTTTTATCATAAGGAAAATAATAAGCGACGGCAGTGTGACTGTCCCGGATGTTGCGGATGCGACAGGTTTGAGCACCACAACCATTTCAAAGTTCATCGCAAGAATGAAATCGGAGAAACTGCTAAAGGACAATAAAATAGAAAAAGACGGCAAGAGGGGAAGGAGAGCTCTGTCGTACAATATAAGCAATGATTCTTTCTACTTCATCGGAGTGGATGTGAAAGCCTATGAGCTTGGGCTTGGACTGATGGGCTTTGCCGGAGAAATGGTGAAAATGGAAGTGGACAAGAATTATGTTTTCGAGAACACGCGTGACAACCTTGACTATATCTGCGGCAAGGTAAAAGAATTTGCCGGCTCCTCGGGAATGAACATAGCAGGAGTGAATTTCAATCTGAGCGGGCGTGTGGATTCCCACAGAGGCACGAGCTACAGCGTTTTCAATTTTGAGGAAAGCCGGGATATATCACTTGCGGAGTATCTGGGCGAAGTCCTCGGACTTCCGGTCACAATAGAAAACGACACCAAGTCCATGGCTTTCGGAGATTATCTTGCATACAACAGGCCCTGGGAAAATGTCCTTTATGTAAATGTCGGCTGGGGGCTTGGCTTGGGAATCATCATCGACGGAAAGTTATACTACGGAGCGGACGGATATTCGGGCGAGCTGGGGCATGTTCACGCGTATGAAAACAACATACTATGCCACTGCGGTCAGAAAGGCTGTCTGGAGACCGAAGTATCCATGAAAGCAGTTCTGCGAAAACTTCAGGAACGCCTGCATTCCGGAGAGTCTTCTTTCCTTACAGGAAAATATCGCCGTGGCGAGAAGATAAGTCCGGACGATATAATTTCAGCGGCTGACAGAGGGGATCAGTTGTGTACGGAACTCATATCCACCGCGGCGAATGAGCTTGGAAAGCAAATGTCGGGAATGCTTAATTTGTTCAATCCCGACTGCATAATACTCGGAGGAAAGCTTGCCACTGCCACTTCGTATTATTTCCAACAACACGTGACCGCCGCCATCCGTCAGTATTCCCTGAAATTGATGAGTCATAATGTTCAGATAGTCAATTCCAAACTTGGAGACAAGGCCGGAATAATAGGGGCTTGTATGATTGCACGCAATTTCTATCTGGAGAAAATTTGATTCCCGTAAGGGGAATACGCCCGCCACAAGATATTTTCGGATATGACGCTCCTTTAACCATGTCCTTTTGCGGCTATTCCGGCTCGGCACTCCACTGCTGATGCAAGAAAGTCAAGCCT
>CAUUCY010000033.1:0-19016 GCA_963543835.1 uncultured Bacteroidales bacterium | reverse complement strand
GGGAGCGCTCCATGTCAGACCGGCAAGAAGCGCCTGATGCGTCATTCGTTTTATGAAACAATAATATGATCATGAAGAAAATATTCAGTTTATTCCTTCTCCTTTTCGCCATCTGCCAAATTCATGCGGAAGACAACAATATTGCCACCATGCGTAAAATGACATTACGCTTGTTTCCCCGGCAGGCTGCGTCTTTTGATTTCCGTTTGTTGAACGAGACTTCTACGGATACTTTTAGCATCAAAAGTGAGGGGAATAAAATTATTATTTCCGGAAATAACGCCAACTCTATGGCAGTAGGATTGAATCACTATTTGAAAAACTACTGCCTGACCACCATTTCATGGTATAAGGACGACCCGATAGAATTGCCGAAAACTCTTCCTGTCATACCGGCGGAAGTCACTGTCAAGGCGAAAGTTCCGACACGTTTCTTTCTGAACTATTGTACGTTCGGATACTCAATGACTTGGTGGAAATGGAGCGATTGGGAGCATTTCATCGACTGGATGGCTATGAACGGAATCAATATGCCCCTTGCGATTAGCGGTCAGGAAGCTATATGGTATAAGGTGTGGAGGAAATTGGGATTGACAGATGAAGAAATACGCGGGTATTTTACAGGACCTGCACATCTCCCGTGGCATCGGATGTGTAATCTGGACGGCTGGCAAGGTCCTTTGCCCAAAGAGTGGTTGTCAAGTCAGGCAGAGTTGCAGGAACGTATAGTTGCCCGTGAACGCGAGTTTAATATGCGACCTGTATTGCCTGCTTTCTCCGGACATGTGCCGGCAGCGTTGAAACGGGTCTATCCCGATATTAAAACATCCAGAGTGAGCGAATGGGGAGGATTTGCCGATAAATATCGTTGCACTTTCCTTAATCCTATGGATTCTTTGTATGCGCTCATACAAAAAGAATATCTCACCGAACAAAGCCGTTTGTATGGCACAAATCATATTTATGGCATAGATCCGTTTAACGAGATAGATCCTCCGTCATGGAGTGCCGATTCTTTGGGGATGATGGCAAAACACATCTACGAATCAGTGGCTGCCGTGGACCCGGAAGCAATATGGCTGCAAATGACATGGTTGTTTTATGCTGATGCCGGGCATTGGACAGCTCCGCGCATAAAATCCTATCTTCGTTCTGTACCCCAAGACAAATTGATATTGTTAGATTACTTCTGCGAATATACCGAAATCTGGAAACAGACTGACAGCTATTTCGGGCAAGCATATATTTGGTGTTATCTGGGCAATTTCGGAGGAAATTCTTTCTTGTCAGGACCGGTCAAATTAGTGAGCGAACGCCTGGCAAATGCTCTTGAAAATGGCGGCAGCAACCTTAAAGGAGTCGGTTCCACCCTCGAAGGCATAGACCTTAATCAGTTCATGTATGAATTCGTGCTTGAAAAAGCATGGAATAGAGGTCAGACCGACAAAGAATGGTTCTTAAAACTGGCAGACAGACGGACAGGGAAAGTGTCTCCCGAAGCAAGAAAAGCATGGGAAATATTGGCAGAGAAAGTGTATATCCAGCCTGCACAAGTAGGTCAAGGCACACTCACCAATGCGCGTCCTTGTCTAAAAGGGCATGGGCACTGGACTACCAGGCCGACAATAGAATATCGAGCAGAAGATTTAGTTGAAGCATGGAGCTTACTCTTATCGGTAAAAGACTGTCAAAGGGATAGCTATGAGTTTGACTTGGTCAATATCGGACGACAAGTCTTAGGTAATTATTTTAATGTAGTCCGCGATGAGTTTACTCTTGCATACAAAGCCGGGGATATACAGCTTATGAAAAAGCGGGGAAATAAGATGAGGGAAATTCTTGAGGATATTGACAGGCTCGTTAGCTGTCATCAGGTCTTTTCCCTGAAAAAATGGATTACGGACGCCCGCGATATGGGACACGATGCAGCTTCTAAAGACTATTATGAGATGAATGCCCGTTCTCTGATTTCCATTTGGGGAGATAGCTATAGCCTGAGCGACTACGCCAATCGCTCATGGGCAGGACTGACTAAGCATTACTATTACGTCCGCTGGGATCGTTTTATTAATGAAGTGATTAAAGCTGCCGAAGGGAAGACATCCTTCGATGAGGAAGCGTTCTTTAATCAATCACGCATGTTTGAAAACGAATGGGTGAATCCGAACAATAAAATCAACTTCAACGAAGGCGGTGACGGAATAAAACTCGCCCGGAAGCTCTATAATAAATACGCAAAAGAAATCATCAGATAAATTCTCCACCCTGATTATTTCTTAGTCACTTTGAAGCCCAAGGCGCGCAGGGAGGCGATGAGCGATGGATTTACGGATGAGGTGAAACGGATAGTGAATGCCGAAGGTTCTCGCCGTATAGGATAGTCACCACGCAGGCGCTCAAAGGCGGCAGCAAATTCACTGTCGGAAACGGGGCGGCGTATGGTAAGGGGCTGCGTAGTGATTTGGCCGGAATTGGCGGTAGAAATACAGTGATGGGCATTTTGGGAGCAGCTACGCTTATAGGACCCGTTGTAAAGACGAGAAGGGTCAGAGCCCGCTCCGAAAAGGGTATCGGCGGTTGAACGACGCGGAGAAAGGAGATGGGCCGGTGCAACTGGACGAAGAAAACGGGAAGTGCGCAGGGCGACACGGAGCACCGGAGACAAAGGAGGCAGGTCTTGGCAAAGAGCAGGAGAGCAAGATAAAGAGGAATATTTTAACTTCCCGAACGAATGGCGGGAACCAAAGCCCGCTCCTGCAGAAGTGCGACGATTGCTGCGGTCCGGCAAATCAGCAGCTGAGCGGAGGAGATTTCCATATTTCAGCGAGCCTACGACAGGACGGAGCGCATTAACACGATTCTGAAGACCAGCGGCTGAGCGTAAGGTATAGCTGTCGGAGCGGACATCGTAAGTATGTAAAACGGCTTCCGAGAGAATCTCTCCGGAAGATTTCCCTGCAGGGTCAATTTCCAAGTCAAGAGAGAGGGAGGCGGGAGCGGGGAGCCCGGAAGGACTCCAGCCACGAAGTGGCAGGTCCAGCACCTCGGAGACGGTGCGGACCGCCGCTCCCGTCCCGTTCGCCTTGCCATCGGCACTATAACCTGCAATGTGAGGGGTTGCAATGTCGAGCAAATCAAGCAGTCGCCTGTCGATATTCGGTTCACCCTCCCATACGTCAAGCACAGCGCCTTTCAGCCTGGAAGACTTGTCTTCCAAATTCTTGCGTAGCGCAAGATTATCCACGACAGGACCGCGTGAAGTGTTGATCAGGAACTTGCCGCTCAGGGCAGAAATTCTCTTCTCGTCGAAAAGATGATACGTACAATATTCGCCTCCGCGCACAAGAGGGACATGCAGCGTGACAATATCGCTACAGCAGATAAGCTCGTCAAGGCTGACAAAATCGCTCTCGCCGCGCGCTGCACGAGGAGGATCGTTAAGCAGCACACGCATCCCCAGCGCGCGCGCAAACTCGGCAACTTTCGTTCCCACGTGTCCGAAACCGACAATCCCAAGCGTCATTTGCGACAATTCCAGCTCATGCATGCGCTCCAGACTAAGCAGCACCGATGCGACATACTGCGCAACAGAGCCGGAATTGCAGCCCGGAGCATTGCGCCACACTATCCCGTGCTCCTCGCACCAGCGCGTATCGATGTGGTCAAAGCCTATTGTCGCACTCGCAATAACACGCACAGGAGTGCCCTGAAGCAGGTTTTTATCACAAATTGTACGCGTTCGCGTAATGAGCGCGTCTACGCCGCGTAGGCGCGGGTGGGTAGTCTCCTGCCCGGAGAGATATTCCACTTCAGCATAAGGCTCAAGCACTCCCCTTATGAATGGTATTTTATCGTCGCAAATAATCTTCATATAGGCAAAATTATATAAAAACTATCGATTTTTTATCGAAACGGAAAACTTACTCGGAAACAGTAAGATTATTTAGGTATGGTTCATGGAAAAGCAAACTGTGAAAGAGCAAAATTGCCTAAAACATAAATAATTCTTCCTAAAAGATAAAAACACGTAATAAAGCGAAAATTCGGGCAATTATTCTTGAAAATGTCGGCTATATTTGTCGGGACAAGAGATTTAGTAAAAATCGTTTAAGTGACAAGAAAACAGTGCACCGAACAAATGGAAGCTATGCAAGACCGGCACTGAATGTTGCTTAAGACCGATACACAAAGTTATGCAAAACAGGCATACAAAGAAGTGCAAAATCGCATGCAAAACCGTACAAAACCGGTATAAAAAGCAGTGCAAGACCAGCACACATTCAAGGCATTTTGCGTCAGGACCATGTAGAAAGTCATGAATTTGGTATGAGAATACAAGAAATGATTGCGGATGAGAAACCGCGAGAAAAACTCAAGGAGCGCGGAGCGGAAACTCTGAGCAAAAGCGAGTTGCTGTGTCTGCTTTTGCGCAGCGGAAACAGAATAAACGGGGTGGTGGAGGTTTCGGAAAAGTTGTTGAAAATGAGCGAAGGAAGCCTTTGCAGGCTCTCGCAGATGAGTATTCAACAACTTTGCAGGGTGGAAGGAGTTGGCACGGGCAAGGCAGCCAGCATAGTGGCGGCATTTGAACTTGGGCGAAGATGTGCCTGCGAGAAAGCGGCTTATAGTGAGAAGAGAATTATAGGTCCGAAAGAGGTATATGACATAATGATCCCGCACATGAAAGCCTTGTCGCACGAGGAATGCTGGGTATTCTATCTCAATCGTTCCCAACATATAATTGCAAAGGAAATGATGTCTGTCGGAGGAATGAGTTTCACAGCCATAGACACAAGGCTTATAATTAAAAAGAGCCTGGAGCGGGATGCAAGTGCAATTATCCTTGTGCATAATCATCCGTCAGGCGCACCGTATCCTAGCAAAGCAGACATACAATGTACGGAGACCCTTAAAAAAGCTTTGAAAACCATGGAACTGGAGCTACTCGACCACATAATTATATGTGACGGAGAATACTACAGCTTTTCAGATCAAATATCTCACAAGGTCAAATTATAAAAAGACGGCTTTAGAATTATATCAATGTAGTATATTTCTTTGTATTTCAATCTGTTTTAGAAAAATATTTGGAAATTTGACGCCAATTCATTTGGAAATTTGACGCCAATTCATTTGGAAATTTGGCGGAATATTTTTCTAAAAAATAATAGAACGATATCATTCCCATTATCAGTATTAGCGGCTTGACTTATTCCAACATCAGGGAGGTGTGCCGTCCAGAAGGAGGGCTGGTGCAGTATTTTGCGATTGTGCGGCGGAGGTTTGCCGTTGGGAGGGAAGGCTGGTCGCGGTATTATGCGATCCTGCAGCGGAAGGAGCGTCATTGGGATTGCCATATAAAAAATCTTTCCACCTTTTGCATTTTTGTTGATTTTTAGTTAGAATCGGACATTTATGTTATTTTATAAAATTATCCTTATTGTTGTTATATCAGCACTATCTTACGAGATTTTTTCCTTTTTCAAGGAGAAGAAAAAAATTAATATGGACTTCGTAAGAGGTATATTAATAGACTTATTTGCCTTGGTCTTCTGTCTGTCTAAGATTTTCCCAGAGATTAGTTGGTTATAGTGAGGTCCCTGATAATAATATTTGCTATCCTTAATATTCTTAGTCCTCATTTGGATGAGGCTTTTACGGATCAGAGAAGTCTAAAGGAGGCCTTTCGCAGAAAATCAACGAAAAAGACGGATAACGGATATAAATTTGTGCTATGACAAGAGGTTCGCCACTATCAGTATCTAACCCCCCTGCACTCGTCTGAACGAAATTTCCTTCCCCTTGGCGCTGGTCATTCCCCGAGCGATGAGTTCAGGTGATACGCGACATATCTCCGCCGCTCACCGAACAGGGCTCTTCTTGTTTTTAGATTTTATAAATTTAGTTTCAGGATTAATTTTTCAAACATCCGATAGGCACAACATATACTCCATCTGTTCGTTTGTAGGCAAAATCGCCAACGCCTGTCAGCACCATACAAAAAGCCGGCGCTTTCATTCTGGACGTATCAATGATATTAGAAAGTGCCAGTAATGTTTTTGCACCCTTTTCTATCAAATCTTCTCCGCCTAATTTTATTTCAATAAGACCATATGAGCCATTACGCAAATGTACTACCGCATCGCATTCCAAATCGTTCCTGTCGCGATAATGATAAACAGAACCATCTAAGGCATCAGCATATACCCTAAGATCTCGAATACACATTGTTTCAAACAACAAACCAAATGTATTCAAATCGTTAATCAAATCATTAGGACCCAGACCAAGAGCTGCCACACCGACAGACGGGTCGACATAGTACCTCGTATCCGATGTACGAACAGCAGTTCTACTCCTTAAGTTGGGATTCCATGCCGGCATGTCCTCTATTACAAATATTTTCCGCAAAGCCGTAAGATATGAATCTATCGTTTCATCGCTGACATTCTCCGGTTCATTTTTTGATATGTCAGCAAGGATAGTAGCAATACTTGCTTGAGTGCCTTGATGTCTGGCATAAGAACGCATAATTCTCTTTGCCCGCTCTGCATCGCGTTTTACATTATCAACCCGTGATATATCGCTATTCGTAATAGCCTTATAATATTCTGTCGCCTGCAACAATGCTGCCTTTTCTGCTTTTTTCCTTAAAGCCTTAGGCCATCCGCCGCGGCAGACAACAAACGCCAGTTTCTGTAAATCAAGACGATTCCTTGCCCCTATTTTATCCGGCACAAGAAATAAATCCGACAGGCTTATCTCACCGGTAGAGTCTCCGGATTCCCATAGACTCATAGGCCGCATAGTAAGCCATCCATATCTTCCGGTGCCTGTATGATGAATATCTTTGGCTTCAGCAGGTATCGCAGAACCTGTAAGCATAAACTGTCCGTCCTCATCTCGATGGTCTACTTCAAACCTAATAGCATCCCAAAATTTAGGAACCTCCTGCCATTCGTCAATCAAACGAGGAGTTTCCCCTTCAAGCAAAAGGCTAATATTTGTTTGCGCCATCTGTTTGTATTGCTGCTGTTTAGTGGGATCATCCATATAAAGAATGCTTTTAGCCTGTTGCTCTGCAGTAGTTGTTTTGCCACAAGCTTTTGGACCTTCTATCAAGACGGCTCCCATAGCCTCTAATTTATCACGCAACAATTGATCTGCTATTCGATTCTTATACTCCATAGAATTATATTTTGATACAAATATAGTATATTTCTTTGTATTTCAATCTGTTTTAGAAAAATATTTGGAAATTTGACGCCAATTCATTTGGAAATTTGACGCCAATTCATTTGGAAATTTGGCGGAATATTTTTCTAAAAAATAATAGAACGATATCATTCCCATTATCAGTATTAGCGGCTTGACTTATTCCAACATCAGGGAGGTGTGCCGTCCAGAAGGAGGGCTGGTGCAGTATTTTGCGATTGTGCGGCGGAGGTTTGCCGTTGGGAGAGAAAACTGGTCGCAGTATTTTGCAATCCTGCAGCGGGAGGCGCGCCATAGGGATGGAGAGCAGGTCGAGGTATTATGCGATATGAGGCGTAGGCGTGCCATAGAGTTGGGGCCCGTCTTTCCTCAATGGCTAATTATCTAAATTTCACGGCGGAGGCGGGCCATAGGTATTGAGAGTTGGTCGCGGTATTTTGCGATTGTGCGGCGGGCGACTTTATAGCCGCGTTTTGTCATCTCGCCCACCAGTTCGTCGTCCGTGAGCGGCTTCGACTTGTCTTCGCAGTCCACGAGTTCTTTAAGGGCTTTTTTAAGTTCGCGGGTGGAGACCTCCTCGCCTTCGGAATTTTCCATACCTTCGGAGAAGAAATACTTGAGAGGGTAAAGTCCGAACGGAGTGTCGATATACTTGCTGTTGACAACGCGGGATATGGTGGAAATGTCATAGCCCGTAATTTCGGCTATGTCTTTCAGCACCATAGGCTTGAGATGCGCCTCATCACCGTCCAGAAAGTAATCTTTCTGCAGGTCAAGTATTGCATTCATGGTGCGTTCAAGTGTCTCATAGCGTTGTTTGAGCGCCGTAACGAACCAATTCGCAGAATCTATTTTCTGCTTTACGAATGTAGCGGCTTCTTTTGTCGCCCTGTCCGTAGTGCCTGCCGCATTCTGCAAAAGCTCGGAGTAGTGGCGGTTCACCCGCACCTCCGGAATCTTGAAACGCGGCATTTCAAGGATACGTTTATCCCCCTCATAATGGAGCTTGAAGTCCGGGACTATCTGCTGGGCGGCATCGTTGTAGGAATCATCTATCTGCCCTCCCGGAAAAGGGTTGAGTTTCAGGATTTTCTCTATTGCAGCCTTCAGTTCCTCCGTGGAGATACCCATCCTGGCGCCTATTTTCGAGAAATGCTTGCTCGTAAAAGCTTTGAAATGGTCGTTGAGTATAATACGGGCATTTTTGACTTCGGGAGTCTGGCGAAGACGCTCGAGCTGCAGGAGCAGACACTCCCTCACATCGCGCGCCCCCACACCCGCAGGGTCAAATTCCTGCACAATATGAAGAACGTCCAAGACCTCCTCGTAGTCAGTCTCGATATTCTCGCGGAAAGCCATATCATCCACCAGAGAATCCAAGTCACGTTTAAGATAGCCGTCTTCGTCAAGACTACAGATAATATAACGGCCTATTGCCATCTTATGCGCGTCGAGATGGCGGAAACCGAGTTGCTCGAGCAGAGTGTCGGTAAAACTTTCCTTGACGGAGAAGGTATTATATTCCTTGGGGGCATCTTTCCCCTGGTTATTCACACGATAGTTGTAGGATGGGATAGGATCATCCTTGTCGAGCTCGTCGATTGAAATATCCTTGGGCTCGTCGGAATCGGAATCTTTCGAGGAGACAGGGCTGTCATCGAGCACGGGATTGGACTCAAACTCATCTTTAATACGCTGCTCGAGCTCCTGTATGGGGAGTTCGATAAGTTTTATGGTTTGTATTTGCAGAGGAGACAGCTTTTGCTGCTGCTTTAATTCCAGTCCTTGCTTGAGCATAAACTACATCGGAGGCGCAACGGGCCTCAAAACGTGTAAAGTATCCACTTTGTAGTAGTGTTTCTTGTCTACAATAGGATAGTTGATAGTTTCTTTTATGATAAAGGCAGAAGGGAACTTTTCCTTAACCCGGCTCAGCAGAGGAAGAGCCTCCGACTTGGTCCTGAAGTCACCCACCGTGACCTTGAAAAAAGGATTGGAAAAAGTCCTGTATGCGGCGATGCCGGGAAAGGCCTTTTTGAAATTCTCCATTGCGGAATCGGATTCTGCGCGGGAATTCTGCTTGTTGTCAAAGAATATCCTTATGCGCCAGCCCCGAAGAGCTTTATCGGCATTTTCCTGAATTATCCTTTCCGTGGAAGCGCGCAATTCACTGCTTTGCCTCACATTCACCAAAGAGAAAATATTGCGACCCTGCAAGTCCTCATCAACACCGCTCAGAGGCGTATAGACGAGGGAATCCACGAGAACATAGCCCTCGGGAACAATGACATTCTTGTCCTGCGCATAGGAAATGAGCGACACGCAAATTGCCATTAGTATGGATAATATACACTTTGTCATCTTCTGTCTCCGTAAAGTTCAGTAATTTTAATTTTAGGGCGTCTGTAAGTGTAGACATAGCCCCTGAAAATTTTCACTTTAGCCACGAACTCTATCTGGAGCTCATCCATATTCGGACTTGCAGCGAATTTAAGTAATAAGGGCAGGCTTGCCTGCTCGGAAATCGTGCCTTCCAGGGGAAGCTGATACACTTTCGACGAGGAAGCCTCCAGAACTATGCTGTCTGCCGTAAAAGTAATAAGCGGAGTGTCACCCAGGTAAAGCACGCCTCCTATGCTTGTCATATTGAGAGGAAAGGCATTGGGATTGCTCAGCCCCAAATCGACCACAGCCCTCAAGGACTTCAGCCCGTTAAGTGAGACCTTGGCTATATTGAAAGACGTAATCGACAGCTTCTGGAACCGCTTTTCGCAGGAAACCGAAGTCATCGCAATCAATGAGGCGAGGACAATCACTGTAAATATTGAGAGCTTAGTCTTCTTCATAATCGGTGTAGCCCGGGGGAGTAGTGGCAGAGCACCCCAAAAGCTTTGTCTTGCAAAAATAATAAAAATGTGCAGATATTGAAAGAGTGCCCCGAAACGGAATAGAAAAATCCCGTGGGAATAACAACTCCCACGGGGATTTTTCTGCCTGGGAAACAAGCTAAAAACTATATTTCATTTTGAGCCAGGCTTCGGAATTGTCCTTATACATGACAAAATTTCCTTTGTCGGCATAGAAATAATCGTATCCGGCACTCAGTTCAATCTGGTCGCTGAACTGATAGGAAGTGGTAAAGCGGTTGAATACGCCTCCTTGAGTCACGTCCACGTATGCAAAAGAAGAAAGTTTCAGGACTCCGCCCATAAATTCTTTGGATATTCTTGCAGTGGCAAGCCCCGAATCCGAGAAAACGGGCAGAGCGCCAACATCCCCCAAAATATGCTTGTGACAATACTGCAGGCTCAAATTCCATTCATGACCGGGATACCAGTCCAAGCCGAGAAGCGCATTCAAAGTGTTACGCCTCACCACTGCATCCCCCGGATTTACGCTTTGCGCCTCGCCCTTGTATGCTCCCGCCTCTCCGCGGATCACAACATTTCTCAAAGGTATTGAAAAGTCTGCACCAAGTATGGTCAGGCGATGATAAACACCTTTTATAAGCAGGGAACTGAGATCCGGAGACAATACCGGCATAAATGCCGGCAGCTTATTCCATGTCCGCAAAGCACTCAAAGAAAAATCTATTCCGCTTGAATTGACACAGAGACGCCCTCCGTACTCGATATTTGAGAACTTCTTTTCCGGTTTTCCGCTTTCCAAATCGAAAGAGTAAGGAAGCGTCGCGGAAGGAAGACTGACAGCCCAGGGGTTATTTCTGTCTGTCGGCAGGATGAAAAAGTCCGACACAGGAATACACAGGGCTTCAAAAGTGAGCAAATCCACAGAATATCTCAAACGAATACCATTGACAGGCATACGTATGTCATCGTAATCCCTCGCAAGGAACTCGGTGTAGTCGAAAGGCGATACGCAGTCTGTAACGCGCAAGCCATCTGCCACGCCCCACACCACTATCTGTCGACCCATACGCAGGTCCCAGCCCTCCTTTTCGTAAGACATATAAGCCTCTCTCAAATCCAAAGCCGTTTTGTCCTTCAATATTCCATTATAGATGGTATTGAGCGAAACGAACAGGGAGGACGGGCCTTTTTCGAGTTTGAATTCTCCGCGTACGCGTGTTCTTGAGGACATCCAGTCATACTCCCCTACTGTCCTGACGGCATGATAGCTGTCGAGAAAGCCCTTTACCTGCAATTTCAGAGGCTGCTCCTCCGTAGTTTCAAATTCCCCTGCCTGCGCACCGAAAACGGGCAAAAGCAAGAGAAGTGATAAAAATAAAGATTTCATATCAAAGTCCTTTTTCTAATTTCGATACAGTAAAGAGATTCTGAGATATATTCAGGTCGTACTTCTGATCATCCATGCGTATAATGGTCTTGTGCCCAGTCTGCACATTTTCCATCTGCATCAGGTGCATAGTCCAGAAACCCTGTATTTTCTCTATTTGCGAAACAGTCAGAAGACGGTGGAGTTTGTCAAGCTTGTCATAATACTCCGCCCTGACAACCATAAAGCAGTCCTGTCTTATCCAGGTCACACGACGGGAATAAATCTCGTCCTTATTGGAAGGTACGGAATTGACCACCCAACACTTGTATTCTCCAAGCATTTCCTCCCTGAGGAGTTCATGCTTTTCCTCATCCACGCTTCGCGTGCTCATATCATCGTAAGTAAAGTCACTTCCCATGAAATAATCCGTCTTGGAGGATTTGCCGCTGATGCGTCTTGTCTTTTTCATTGCCGGCAGGTAGAGCCATTTATCATCCGCTTTGGAAACATCATCATAGTCCCAAGTGAGGAAGCCCGTACCCTTGACATCTCCCGGATATGTGAAAAACATTATTCTTTTGGAATCTTTCCCTATATCCATGGACCATGATTCAAGTTTTCTGACACGCTGATGCCCGCTTTTCTGAACAAGTGTCATTTCTATTGTCGCATAGCGTGTCTCGCCGTCGGGACGGTCTTTCACGCTCTGCATTATCTCTCTTCCCGACAATTCCGATGCCCTCGCACCGAAACCCGAAAAAATGGCAATCAGAGCCAAAATAAAAATTCTTTTTTTCATATTATTAACTTATTTATCATTTTTCCCGAAAACCCGCAGATACTTGAAAAGCACTGGCGTGAGGAAAAGGTCGGCAAGCAATGCCGACAACATTCCGGACACAGCCAGAATGCCCCAGTTTCTTATCTGGTTCGCATCTGAAAATATAAAACCCGAAAATGTCGCGGAAATTATAAGCGTAGACATTACAATAGCAAGTCCTTCGGTACGGAAAGTCTTCCTTATGGCTTTACCGTAGTCTTCGCATCTGTCATACGCCACATGGCAGTGATTGATGAAATGTATTGTATCGTCAACGGCTATACCAAGCACCATAGGAATAAGAGAGGCTGTCATCATATCCAAAGGATAGCCCAGCCAGCCCATCATTCCGCCGACAATCAAAGCCGGAGCGATATTCGGTATCATGCCGACGAGCCCGACTTTCCAGCTGCCGAATACAATAATAAGGATAATGCCTATAACCAGCACGGACAAAAGCATGGACCACATCTGGCCGCGTTCCACATATTGCTGCATGACGGTGAACTGCGGCAGGTTTCCGACAGTGGACACCTGGGCGCCGGGGAAGAGCTTGTGTGCCTCTTTCTGCAAGGCGTTCATTTCCTTTTCCACCTCGTAGGAATTATATCCGTCGAGTTCAAACTGCAGACGCAGGCGCTTATAGTCATAGTCCATCCAATATTCCGACTCCGTGCCGCCCGCATTCTCGTAGAGCAGAAGCAGCTGAGCCACCATATCGGCATCATCAGGTATGCAATAGAACTGCTCCATATTGCCATTCAGGGTACAGTTCATATCCTTGACGATATCGGTTATTGAACTATGGCGCTTTGTGAGTTTATAACTGTCTCCAATAGCGGCGAGAAGGTCGAGATTCCGCAGATTTACAGGTTTCTTCGCGTCATTGTCATTAGGCAGGGTTATCATCAGGTCCAGAGAATAAATCGAGCCTAACTTCGTGTCGCAAAGTTCGAGAAAGCGTTTCACATACGAGACTTTACGCCCCATTGTCTTCTCGATGTCGAATGCCGGTTCTATCGAGAAAAGTCCTATCCCGCACAGCAGGGTGAATGCCGCAGAAATTATTACCACAGCGCGATGGTTGCGAAGGATAAAATCGCTGAAGCGTTCAAACAATCCTCCCGTGTACCCCTCCAGAGTCTTTGACATATTGACAGCCGGAGCGCGGTCCTTTCCGAAAGAAAGGACTATAGGAGTGATGAAAAGGCAGGTGAAAAGCACGGAGAGCAGGCAAATAGAGGTATTTATACCCATTGCCCTCATAGGTACGATTTTCATTGCAAGGAAAGTCATCATGGCAGCGACGGTGGTCAGTCCCGACAACAAGACTCCCCAGCCTGTTTCTCCTACGGCTTCTTTTATGGAATGCTTGCGTTTTCCCGTCTCTACGAACCTCGTCTTGAAGAAATTGTACAGGTGTATATTGTAGGCTATGGAGCAGGCAAAGGTCAGCATCACAGGAACCATCGTCGTAGTCATATCTATGTAAATCCCTGTCCAGCCTATTATGCCGAAACCGATAATCAAGGCAAATATGGAAGTCAACAGAGGCGCGATGACACCGCGTAAGGAGCGGGTCACGACAAGCATTACAACGATGGAGAAAATAAAGGCGAAAATAAAGAGCCTTGATAATTCCTTTGTCAGATACAAATATTTTTCGTAACTCAAATACGGCATTCCTGAAGCGTTCGGGGATAGCTCCGCATATTTAGGCTTGCTGATTATGTGCCCGGTTTCCTTGCCTGTAATCATATCCGGTGCAATATCGCTCGTCTTTTTCCAGACCTCGTCCTCGGGGAAAGGACGCAGCTTCACCATAATCCATGTCATGGTGCCGTCCTCCGAGAGCATTTTATCCGCTATATATGGTTTACTATATGCCTTTGCCCTTATTTCATTCAGGGAGGCGGCATCGGACGGTATCTCATCGGGGACAATCTGCTCTATTGTCATACCCTCCTGGGTACCTACGGTAAATTCCATATCTGTGAGAGAAATAAGCTTTTCGGCATAGGACAGGCTGTCTTTCAGTTCCCGGCTCAATTCCCTTATGAGCGTGAGACTTTTCTGCGAGAAAATATCCTCGTTTTTTACCAGCACCGCAACATAGTAGTCGTTTCCGAAAATGGACTTGAATTCATTGGTCTTTACCAGCATAGGATCATCCCCGACGAAGTATTCCTCGAAAGATGTCCTCATCACTATGCGTTTTGCGCCCATAAAAGCCAGGGTGAGCAGAACAAGGAAAATTGCCGAAATCAGGATGCGGTGACACAAGAGCCAGTCCGCAAAACGTCCGAAACCTTTATTGATTTTTGTAATTTTCATTTTGCCGAATTATTAAATTGTACTGCTTTCCTGCTGCAGCCTTACCATACGTGCGAACTCTCCGTTTTTCCCCATCAGTTCGTCAGGCGTACCCTGTTCGCTTACAGTACCGTCGCTTAGCACAACTATATGGTCTGCGTGGCGTATCGTACGCATTCTGTGGGCAATTATGATTACAGTCTTGTCGCGCACAAGCTCTGATATGCCTGCCTGTATTTTGGTTTCATTCTCCGCATCGAGGCTGGCTGTAGCCTCATCGAGAAGTATTATCGGTGCGTTTTTCAGAAGGGCACGGGCAATCGAGATGCGCTGGCGCTCTCCTCCGGAAAGGGTTTCTCCGTTCTCGCCTATTACAGTATCATAGCCTTGGGGCATACGGGCAATGAAATCGTCACATTGAGCCAATTCGGCAGCACGGCGCACCTCCTCATCCGTGGCATTCATTTTTCCGATACGTATATTGTCAGCGATGGAAGAATTAAAAAGCAGCACGTCCTGGAAGACTATGGCATAATTTGTCAATAAGGTCTCAGGGTCTATTTTCGATATGTTCTTGCCGCCTATAAGTATCTCTCCCTTGTCCGCATCCCAAAAACGCGCCGCGAGTTTGGCTGTAGTGCTCTTTCCTCCTCCTGATGGTCCCACGAGCGCGGTAACCTCTCCCTGGCGTGCGGTGAAAGAGACATTATGCAGAACCTGCTTTGAGTCCTCGTAGGAGAAATGCACATCGCGGAATTCTATGTCGAAATTTTTAAGTTTGACATTTTTGCTGCCTTCCTGCGCAGGCATTGCCTCTATCTCCTTGAGACGGTCTATGCGCACGTCGAGGAAAGTGAGTACCGCAAGATTGTTGCACACTTCCAGGATAGGATTGTAAACCATTGCGGAAGCAAGTATGAAGGCAAAATATGAGAACAGAGACAGCTCATTTGCCTGCAAGAGCCATGCGCCTACAAGTATCACGGTAGGCATGCCGAGCTTGAGAAGCACGCTCGCAAGATTGACTAACACGCCTGCGACCAGTTCCTGACTGACAAGATTCTTCTCATAGTCTTTCAGACGCTCGTTAAAACGTCGGTTGTACTCTTTCTCTCCGCTGTAGGATTTTATCTCCTGCACGCATTCCAGCCCCTCCTGTATCTGCTCGGTAACGCCTCTTTTGACCTTGTACATTTTAACGAAAGACCTGCTCAACCTATGTCTTGAAAGCAAAAGTACGAGCAAAGCCGCAGGGACAACCCAAAACATGGCAAGTGAAAGCCTCCAGTCATAAATGAAAGAGCCTACTGAAATTATGATTACGCTCAAAACAGAAGCGAAAAGCTGTGGTACCGCGTGGGAAAAAGTCTGCTCCAACTGCGTGCAGTCTTCCATGACGGTGGAAGTCAGGTCGGAAAGATTACGCTCGCCGAAAAAGGCAAGAGGCAGGCGGCGCAACTTCTCCGCCAGACTTATACGCCTCTGGGCGCTCTCATTGAACACAGTCGTATAGGTGCTGTCATATTGCAGCCGTGCGACAAAATACATTATCACCATAAGCACCGCGGCAAGCAGCAAATACATCCATAAACCGGCCCCTCCCGTATGTGCATTCCTGTCTATATACTGCATCAGGAAAAAGAACAGATAGGCAGGAGGCAGCATCAAGGCGAGGTTGAGCAGGGTAGAAAAGATTATTCCGCTGCGTAAATCCTTGGCTCCTTTCTCCGAAAGGGCAAAGCGTTTCTGAAAATATCTTATTATCATCGTATTTCTTTTTTAATGTTATAGTTTCCAAGCAACGGCTTTCTGGTATTCATTCCACATATTATAATATGTTTTTTTGTGTTTCATCAGTTCATCGTGCGTGCCCTGTTCCAGGATTTGACCCTTGTCCAGCACCACAATGCTGTCGGCATCGCGCACGGTAGTAAGTCTGTGGGCTATCATCAGCACGGTCTTGCCTTTCGTAAGGTTTCTGAGTGCCTGACGTATGAGCTGCTCGTTTTCAGGGTCTGCAAAAGCTGTCGCCTCATCGAGTATCACGATCGGGGCGTCTTTGAGTATTGCTCGTGCAAGTACAATCCTCTGCTGTTCACCTCCCGAAAGATAGGTACCCTCCGCTCCGATCAAGGTGTCAAGCCCCTGAGGAAGACGATCTATTATCTCACGGCTTTGGGACAGGTCTATTGCCCTGTTCACCTGTTCAAGCGTGGCGTCGGGACTTCCGTAGCGTATATTTTCAAGAATCGAGGTCTTGAAAAGCCTTGTATTCTGGAATACGAAAGAGACTTTACGCATCAGTTCTTCTTTATCAATCTGCCTGACATCCACTCCTCCTATGCTCAGGCTGCCCTCACGCACATCCCTGAAACGGGGAACAAGTCTTGCGAGAGTGGTTTTGCCTCCGCCCGAAGCTCCTACGAGAGCAACGGTCGCTCCTTGAGGTATCGTAAGATTTATGTGGCTCAGGGCATCTTTATCGGCGCCATCGTAACGGAAGGATACATCGTCGAAACGGATATCGAACGCCTTGATTTCAAGAGGATTCTCACTCTCTTGGAGCACAGGGGAGTCAGTGAGCGTTTCCAGCCGGGTCATCGCTTCGTTTGCCAAAAATATATTCTGACTCATGTGCATCATTTTCATTATATTGGCGGATATGCTGGGAGCAATGAGCACATAAAGGAAAATATCCGAAATAATAATCGCAGTTTCTCCGCCGTGACCTATCATTATAATGCCTGTCGGCACAATGAAAAAGGCGAAAGCATTTATCGCAACCGTGTATGCCGACATAGGAGAACGCCAGGAAAGCGTGTACTTGATGACAAGATCGCGATAGCTTATTATGCTGTTATAGAATTTTTTGAATGAGAAAACCGTCTGTTTGAAGACCTTGACCACAGGGATACCCCTGACATATTCCACCGCCTCGGAGCTCATTTTCTCCTGCGCGTCAAGATATGTGCGCTGGAATTGGTTGAATTTCGGATTCATCATGTGGCCCATAATTCCGAAAGCGCAGAGAATAGGGATTATGGATGCTATTCCCAACTGCCAGTCGACAACAAGCAAAAGTATGATTATCCCTATGGGGGCGACTACGCTTCCTGCAACATCCGGCAGTATGTGAGCGACAAAGGTATGTGTCTGTCCTGAATCCTCATCTATGATTTTACGCATGCGTCCCGTGTTCTGGGTGTCGAAAAAACCCAGAGGCAAAGTCATCATTTTCTCCATCGCCTTGCGCCTCATACTGGTCTCTACGCGGAAAGCCGTCAAGTGTGAAAGCATGAGTCCCACGAAGTACAGAAGCACGCCCAACACGGATACTGCAAATGCGTAAATCGCATAGGTCAAGACCGGGGTGTCCGCAATCCTGCCCCCGGACACCAGCAGGGTCCGCACTACAAGCCATACAAAGACAAAGGGAAGCAGCGAAAGCAGTCCGTTCACTGCAGAAAGTAAGACGGAGCAGGGCAACAACAGTTTGCGTCCTCCCATATACGCTCCTAAACGTTTAAGTGTTTTTATCATATAAATCAAAATTATTTCATAAAAAAAGCGCAACGCCCCCAAACAGGACAATGCGCTTTTCTCAATTGATATAGTTTGCCAAGTGATTTTTCATGGAAGATTTTTTGGTTTTGCGAAAGTAGTGAAGAAACCGCGATGCTGAAATACCAATTTTTTGGTATTATGTTCTCTTTATCGCCCGGAAATACAATGAAGAGCCCTCCACCTTGAATTCTTTGATCTCATAGTGGGGCTCCAGTCTGCCTTTGACATCGGCGGCAGTGTCGAAAGGAGGAGTGAACCACCCCATACGTGCCATTACGTTTTTGGCAAACCAATCGGGGAATTTATACTCTCCCGCAACATAGAAACAGGAGAGCAGTTCTCCGCCCGGCTTGAGACAGCGGTGTATCTCCGAGTATGCCTTATCCTTGTCGGGAAAAACATGAAAGCCGTTCATGCAAAGCACTATATCAAAAGTCTCATCCTTGAAAGGCAGCTTGCGCACATCTCCATTTATTGCCCTGACATTCTCAAGACCTGCCTGGGAGAACCTGTATTCCGCTCTGTCAAGCATATCGTTACTGTAATCCAGACAGTAAATATCCGCTTTTTTCAGACGCGTGTACTTGGCTGTCGTAAAAACTGCGGTACCGACAGGTACGTCAAGCAGTTTTCCCGAGAAATCATCGGGAATCCAATCCAGTATCTTTTCGGATATTTCATTATCCGTCACGCCCTTCCATATCAATTTGGAATATAAGCGGCTCCACCACTTTCTTTGTGTAATCACATCATCGTAGAAATTCCTGTTGAAAATATACGATTTTCTGGTTTTATCAGACATTGCCCGTTGTTTTTATTCATTACTGCAAAGATAAGACGGCAAATTTGCAACCGGGTTGCAAAG
>CAUUCY010000032.1:0-19119 GCA_963543835.1 uncultured Bacteroidales bacterium | reverse complement strand
TACAAAGCTTCCACCAGAGTCTCCATTTGTATGCTATGGGAGCCTTTGATGAGGATGAGGGCAGATGAAATAGGATTTCGCTTGAGATGTTCGCTTAAGTCGGAAGAGGAGGCGAAGCAAGGGATGGATGCGCCCTCGGCACAGACGGCAGCGCGAAACTCATCTCCTACGAGGCAGGATTCGAGTTTTTCGCCCACTATCCTGCGCACAATCGCACGGTGCTCTACCTGAGAGTCCTCCCCGAGCTCACGCATATCGCCGAGCAGGGCAATTTTATGGGGAGCCCGGAGCATAAGGAAATTATCCAAAGCCACATTCATACTTGAAGGATTGGCATTATAGGCATCTAAGATGAGTGTATTTTGTGCCGTACGCAGCATTTGAGAGCGTTTGTTGGATGGCACGTAATTCTCCACGGCCTCTATACATCTGCTGCGTGCTATACCGAAATATTGCCCTACCGCGATTGCCGCAAGCACATTAGCCGCATTATATGCTCCTACAAGCTGCGTATGGATTTCATTTTCACCCATGCTCAAAGCCAGAAAAGGAGAATCTGCGCTTAATGGAAGTAGCGCAGCCGAATTTTCCCGGAGTCCGTAAGGGATGAAGGGAAGACTGCGTGCGGCTGCCATTTCAAGAAGATTCCTGTCATCGACATTAAGAAAAATCTTCCCGCCATGCAGTTTGATGAAGTCATACAGCTCCCCCTTTGTCGACTTGACTCCATCGAGACTGCCAAAGCCCGCAAGATGTGCCTTGCCTACATTTGTAATCAGACCATAATCAGGCTCTGCCACATCGACCAGGCTTTTTATATCTCCCGGGTGGCTCGCCCCCATCTCTATTACCGCGATCTGAGTCGAGGAATCTATCTTCAGAAGGGAAAGCGGCACTCCTATTTCGTTGTTGAGATTGCCCTCTGTTGCCGTAACCTTGAATCCGGTAGATAAAACCGCCTTTATCAATTCCTTTGTAGTGGTTTTTCCATTGGTGCCGGTAAGAGCTATTACAGTGAGCCTTTTGCCATCCACAAGAGTATTGTTGCGGTGATGGTTTGCAAGCGCCTTGAGGCTTTCAAGCGTGTCCTTTACAACGAGCACACCCTCCGCCCCGGAATTTGCGGCAGCGCTACCCTCGCAGACCACGGCATATTTTGCACCTGCCTCAAGGGCTTTAAGGGCATATTCGTTGCCGTCGAAATTTTCTCCTTTGAGAGCAAAGAACATTTCTCCGCCCTTGATTGTGCGGCTGTCAGTTGTGAGTTTTCCGCCACATTCCTTATATTTTCCGTAAAGATTTTCCATTTTATTTCAAGCCTGTGCTGCCGAAGCCTCCCTCTCCCCTCTCAGTTGCATCGAGCTGCTCCACCTGTTCCCACTCTATTCTCTCGTGTTTTGCAAGCACCATCTGCGCGATTCTCTCGCCGGGCTCTATAGTGAAAGGCTCATTTGAAACATTCACGAGTATGGTCCTGAGTTCTCCGCGATAATCGGCATCGACCGTACCTGGGGAATTTAAGACCGTGATTCCGTGTTTTATTGCCATGCCGCTCCGAGGGCGGACCTGTATTTCATAACCTGCCGGAATTGCAACATAGATTCCCGTGGGCACAAGCTGTCTTTCGAGAGGCTTGAGTAGCAGCGGTCCGCTAATGTTCGCCCGCAGATCCACGCCCGCAGACAGTTCGGTGGCATGTTCGGGACAAGGATAAGGAGATTTGTTTATGATTTTTACTTTCATAATGCTTATTTTTGCGCTTTGGTGTAAAGGATTCCCGCAACAAGGGCATAGAGGAGATTAGGCAGCCATATTGCCAAAACAGGACTCATTGCCCCCGTGAATACAAACATCTGGCTGAATCTTTGGAAGAGTATGTATGTAAATGCCAGACCTATGCCTATACCTATGTTCCAGCCTATCCCTCCCCTCTTTTTACGGGAAGACAGGGCGACCCCCATAAGTGTGAGGATAAATCCCGAAAACGGCATTGCAAAACGCGTATGCATCTCTATTTCGGAATACATTACATTGTGATCTCCCCGCATTTTCTGGGTCTCGATGAGTTGGCTCAACTGCTTATAATCTAAAGTCTCCACGGTCTTTTTGTTGCGGTAGAAATCTGTGACCGTGAGGGGCAGTATCGTGTCTTTCTGTGCCCCGCTGACTATTTTGTCGCCCAAACCTCCCTCCGCATAAGTACGTGTGAAGTACTTGCGCAGATGCCAGCCGCCGTACGTGCTGTCCCACACCGCAGATTCGGCGGCGGTTTTACTGACAAGACGCCCCTTATCCACTTTTTCAAGAGTGAATTTATATGCCGTATTGTTCCATGTGCTGAATCTCTCCACATATACGAACTCTCCTGGCGCTATCTGGTAGTGCACATCCTCGTAATTGACATTTCTGCTCTTCACATATTTCTGTTCAAAACCAAGTCTTGTCTTATTGGATTGAGGAATTACGAAAAGATTGAGCCCGAGAGAAAGCAGGCAGATGATGGTCGCGGAAACCATATACGGCACAAGCATGCGGCTGTAGCTCACACCCCCGCAGAGTATCGCTATTATCTCGCTGTTGGCAGCCATTCGTGAGGTGAAGAAAATCACCGTGATGAACACAAACAAAGGGCTGAACATATTTATGAAATAAGGGATGAAATTGAGATAATAGTCGAAGATTATTGCCTTCAAAGGCGCCTCCTTGGCGACGAAATCATCAATTTTCTCGCTTATATCGAAGATTATGACTATCCCTATGATGAGAATCATCGCAAGCGCAAAGGTCACCATGAATCTCCTGAATATGTATAAATCTATTTTCTTAGGTGCAAATCCCATCATAATCTGGATGTCAGTTTTTTAACGGCTTCATTTTTCCATGACAGGTAGTCGCCTGCTTTTATGTGTTCGCGCGCCGTACGCACAAGGTCGAGATAAAATGCGAGATTGTGCTCTGTCGCAAGCATTGCGGCAAACATTTCCTTTGCGATGAAAAGATGCCGCAGATAGGCTTTGGTATATGCATGATCTACAAAGGAGGTCCCGCAAGGATCTATTTCGCTGAAATCATTTTCCCATTTTGCATTTCTCATGTTCATTATGCCGTTCCAAGTGAAGAGCATGCCGTTGCGGGCATTGCGCGTAGGCATAACACAATCGAACATATCAACTCCCCGCGCAATGCCCTCGAGTATGTTTGCCGGAGTGCCGACTCCCATAAGATAACGCGCCTTGTCCTGAGGAATCAGCGGGTCCAGCAGCTCTATCATCTCGTACATTTTCTCCGTGGGCTCGCCCACTGCAAGCCCTCCTATTGCTATGCCCGCATCGGCAAATTGCAAAGCGTGCTCTGCCGCCTCCCGGCGAAGTTCGGGATACACGCAGCCCTGAATAATTGGGAAAAAGCTCTGTTCATAGCCATAAAGCGGCTCTGTTTCACGAAAGTGCCTTGAATAGCGCTCAAGCCAGCTCTTGGTGAGTTTCAAGGACTTTTTCGCATAGGCAAAGTCCGCATCTCCCGGGCAGCACTCGTCGAGCGCCATCATAATATCGGCACCTATGATACGCTGCGTATCGACATTGTTTTCGGGAGTAAAAGTATGACGGGAGCCGTCTATATGGCTTTGGAAAGTGCAACCTTCCGGGCTTATTTTTCGGATTTTACTCAGGGAGAAAACCTGAAACCCTCCGCTGTCGGTAAGTATGGGACGCTCCCAATTCTCGAATTTATGCAGACCGCCTGCCGCTTCGAGAGTTTTCAGACCGGGTCTTAGATATAAATGATATGTATTTCCGAGTATAATTTCGGCTTTTATGTCTTCTTTGAGGTCTCTGTGATAAACACCTTTCACCGACCCCACCGTGCCTACGGGCATAAAGACAGGCGTATTTATCTCGCCGTGGTCCGTCGAGAGCACGCCGCATCTTGCCGCGCAGCCGGGGTCTTGTGCCGTCTTTGTAAATTTCATCTTTCAAATATAGTGAAATCCCGCGAAAAACTCTTACTTTTGCAGACACAAAAAAACAACACATAATATAATGAACAAACGCATATTGACTTTCAGACTGATTGTACTGAACTTCCTGGAGTTCGCCGCATGGGGGGCATATCTTACTTCACTCGGACGTTACCTCGGCAATATAGGCTTAGGCAATGAAATCAAATGGTTCTTCGCAATGCAGGGCATAGTGTCCATATTCATGCCTGCCCTGATGGGTATAGTCGCAGACAGATTCATGCAGGCGCAGAAAGTGCTTTCGCTCTGCCATTGCCTTGCGGGAATATTCATGGCTGCCGCAGGAATCTACTGCCTCAACGCAGGCGCAAACATTTCATTCGTGCCGCTATTCGTGCTGTACAGTCTCAGCGTGGCATTCTTCATGCCTTCGATAGCCCTTGTAAATTCCGTTGCCTACAATGCCCTTGAAAAAGCGGATATGGACCCTGTCAAGGCTTTCCCTCCTATAAGGGTGTTCGGCACTATAGGCTTCATAATCAGCATGCTTGCAAGTAATTGGATAAAAATAGACGGCATTGCAATGCAGGACTCCTATACACAGCTGATATCATCCGGTGTCATTTCCTTGATTATGGGAGCATACGCCCTGACTATGCCTGCCTGCCCAGTTTCAAGAAACACAGGCAAAGTTTCCCTCGTGGATTCCCTTGGGCTGAGGGCTTTCTCGCTTTTCAGGCAGAAGAAATTCGCCATATTCTTTATCTTCTCCATGCTGCTCGGTGCATCTCTGCAAGTCACCAACGGTTATGCCAACACCTTCCTCGGCTCTTTTGCCGCAGACCCGGATCTTGCAAACACCTTTGCGGTGAAGAACTCAAACGCGTTACTTTCAATTTCACAGCTTTCGGAAACGCTCTGCATACTCCTCATTCCTTTCTTCATGAAAAGATACGGCATAAAGAACGTTATGCTGATCGCGATGTTCGCCTGGGTGCTGCGCTTCGGCTTCTTCGGCATGGGCTCGCCTGATATGCCGGGAGTACTTCTTTTCGTATTATCCTGCCTTGTATATGGCGTGGCCTTCGATTTCTTCAATATTTCAGGTTCGCTATATGTCAATCAGAACACCAGCACCACCATACGTTCAAGTGCGCAGGGTCTTTTCATGCTGATGACAAACGGCTTGGGAGCAACCATAGGAACGCTTGCAGCTGGTGCGGTCGTGGAGGCTTGCAACTGCTTCGGCAATCCTGCCGCCTGGAAAACAGCCTGGTATATTTTCGCGGCTTATGCCCTTGTCGTTGCCGTCCTTTTCATGTTTCTTTTCAAGGAAGAAAAGCCTGCTGTCAAGACTGCAAATTAACAGTATAAGACAGGAACGGACAGGCAAGCGGGATTCTGCTAATCCCGTAAATTAACGGTATCAGACCTTTTTATGCCGAATATGCGGCTCGAAGAAAGGTAATAACGGATGTCGAAACAGGCATATTCAATATGATTGCGCCATTTCCTCCAGGAGGTGGCGTAATTTGTATTGAAGCCCAAGCGTCCCAACTCTATCACATCAACGGAGGCGATGTCGTGCTTCAGCAGGTTTTCCAGAATATGATAATTCATGTCAAGCACCTTTATAATAGAGTTCCGGCGATGTCTCAGCTGACTTAGTTCGCCGTTATGATGTTTGTTGCGGCATTGAGTACTGCAGAAAATCTTGTCGCTGCGTCCGTATTCTATTCTGCTGCCGCACTCCAGGCACAATCCCCTGGAGAGAGATTCCTTATAATATATTATACTGAACTTTAAGGCCGCGCGCTCTGCCTCCGAAGGTCAAATATTGGCATTTTACCCGATTATTCCAAGCATTTTACGACTATCAGCGAAAATTTATATGATTTAGGAAGAATCATAATTTTAAGGCATTCGTACCCCTCTTCCTAAATTATTTTGAAAGGCGGCAAATCTTTTTGAATTTCTCTTCATTTCGTCACGCTCGTCACTAATACTGCCTAAAACTTCGCTTTCGTGGTGAGCTTTTAGGCAAAGGCTTTTTCGGACTTTTCTTTCCGCCTTACTTTGCACCAGGCAGGGCGGCAAGCGCGCACCGACCCTGACTCATAAAATCATCTAAAAATGGAACAGATCAACAGAATTCAGCTTAAAGGCACAGTGGGCTCCGTAAGACTGCAGGAGTTCGAGGGCAGGCACGCCATACACATGAGCGTAGCCACAAGTTATGTTTACAAAGGACGCAACGGAGAGCCCGTAATCGAGACCACCTGGCATTTCGTGAATGCCTGGGAGGGAAAGAACATCCCCGATGTGAGCATTTTTGACAAAGGGGATAAAGTAAGCGTGCTCGGGCGCGTGCGCAGCCAGCGGTACACGGGTTCGGACGGAATGGAGCGCACAAGTTACGAAGTGAATGCCATACGCCTGAGCAAGCTTGAAACTGAAGAACAATTGCAATACGAAATGATGTAAAGATAGATGAAGCGATTCATTCCAATAATTATTGCGCTGCTTTCAATTGCAGTTTCCTGCGGATCCCAGAAAAAACTTGAGGTCCTCAGAGAACGCAGATTGTCCGCACAGATAATGCTCCCTCAAAGTGTGAGTCCTCGGCAATTGAAGTACTCCGCACCGGCAAGGGACAGCATTAAAGTGCAGGACTTTGAAGGGCGTGAGGTGCTGATAATGAAAGCCGTCAGGGACGAGAACGGAGAGATGGTGGCGACAGATCAAATCCGGGCGGCTTATGTCAGCGCACGCTTCCGCAATATTGCGGAAAGACAGGGAAAAGTCGAACTGCGCTTCGAGCTGCTTGTCCCTGCGAGTATGCAGGACAGCAAGTGGCAGTTGCGCTTTATCCCGCATCTTCGCATTATGGACGAGTTGAAGGAGCTCGAGCCCGTCCTTATAACGGGCAGGCAATACAGGGAGAAGCAGTTGCGGGGATATGAGCAATACGGGAAATTCCTCAAGACAATAATTGCGGATACGCTTAGCTTTGTCAATCTCAGGGAGTTGGAAATTTTCATAGAAAGATTCATGCCCCGACTTTACAAATTCAAAAACGACACGTCATTTGTGTCCGACAAAGAGTTCAGATCATGCTATGGCGTAAGTGAAAAAGAGGCGATAGAACATTACACCAACGGTTTTGCGCTGCGTATGAATGAAAGGCGCAAGATGAGGAAAGGAGCGATGTACAGAAAATATGTGAAAGCACCCATAGTGACGGAAGGTCTCAAGTTGGACACTGTACTCAACAATTCCAATGGGGATTTTGTATATGAATATGTCCAGACAATAGCGACTATGCCTGGACTGCGTAAAGCTTCAATATGGCTTGACGGAAACATATTCGAGCAGGAGCGGAAATTATATACCATACCCCGTAGCGACTCTCTGAATTTCTATATAAGTTCATTGAGTTCCCTTGTGGACCCACGCGAGAAATATCTCGAGAAAATTCTTGAAAGACAAGCGAGCGTACATTCAATATGCTGGATAGACTTCGGAGCGGGAAAGTCTGCAATTGACGAGACTTTGGGCAAAAACAGGAGTGAGTCAATACGAATAAAGAGGAATTTCGAGGAAGTTCTGGGCAACGGAAGTTTTGAGCTTGATTCCATAATCGTGACGGCATCCTGTTCTCCCGAAGGGTCTTTCCGGACCAATTCCCTACTCTCACGAAAGAGAAGCGAAGCCGTATGCTCCTACTATCAGGACTTTATAAAGTCCTATCGCGACTCTCTCGACAGAGAAAGGGGTGTCGTCTATGACCTTGAGGGAAGGGAAACCTTTTACGAACACAAGCCTGTAAAATTCATCCCCCGCCACATAGGCGAGAATTGGGCAGTACTGACGAAGATGGTCGAGGCAGATTCTTCACTAAGCGCAGCAGCCAAGAAAAAGTACGGGGCTATTCTCAATGAGGAAAATCCCGACTTACGCGACGAGGCTCTCGCCCGACTCCCTTTCTATCGCTACCTGAGAGAACAATTATATCCGAGGCTGCGTACAGTAAGATTTGACTTTATGCTTCACAGAAAAGGCATGACTCAAGACACTATACATACAACTGTCCTTGACTCTATGTATATGAGAGGTCTGGAAGCAATAAAGAACAAGGATTACAGAAGGGCTGTCACCTTATTGAGGCCTTACCATGACTATAACACTGCCTTGGCGTACAGTCTTATGGACTATAACGCTTCCGCTCTTGCAATACTCGAGTCCCTTCCAGAGAGTGCGCAGGTGGATTACCTGCTTGCAGTAATCCACTCCCGGAATGGAGACGAGAGAGGAGCCGTCGAATATTACATACACGCCATAAAACAGAATCCGGACTACATACACAGAGGCAATCTCGACCCGGAAATATACACTTTAATCAAAAAGTACAATCTGAATACAGAGATATGAGAAAATTTCTATATGCAGCGGGTATTGCCGCCACCCTCTTGAGCTGCAACGAGGCAGAAAGAGAACTTACGGGCGCAAGCGTTGCGGCTGAAGTCACGCTGCGCATACTGCCTGCCGGCACAAAGGGTGAGGCGGAGGGGCAAAACGGCACTTGCGACATCTTTATTTTCTACGGAGAAGCAGGCTATTCAGGACAGCTTGAAACTCACCGAAGATTCTCGCAGGGCAAAGAATTAAAACTTCGGGCGACTGCGGGAAAAAGAGAAATATTCGCTATTCTCAATATGGATGAACACGACTTTTCCGCAGTATGCACCAAGAGTGATTTACTTTCCTCTGTCAGCCGATTAGAGGAAAACAAAGACGGACGATTCCACATGACAGGCTTCAGAATAGTGGAACTTAAAGAAGGCGGAAATTTGCTGGATATAACTGTAAGACGCTTTGCCGCCAGGGTAAAATTGAAAAAGATAACACGCGGATTCAGCCCCAAGGCACTTGCAAAGCAGGATTTTGTCATAAAGGAAGTTTTTCTATCAAATGCAATCAGGCAGTCAGGATTTTCTTCGGATTATATGCCCTCGGAAGATGACTTCGTAAACAAACTCGGAGTTACGGATACGCGATTTGACTACTGGCTGCGACGCAGGATCGACAGAGCATTGGCCCAGAATGAATCTTTCGACACAGAACAAGTGCTTTACACTTATCCTAATCCTTTTACCATCGATGCACAGGAGACTCCTTTCACAGTACGCAACACAAAACTTGTAGTACACGCGAGCCTTGACGGAGAGTCTTGTTACTATGTAATAGCGCTCGGGGCTTTAGAAAGAAACAAAAGTTATGAGATAAGCGAACTTACACTTACAAGAAGAGGCACGGACACTCCGGAAGAGGGAATGGATTTGAGTGGCTGCGAGTTCAAATTCAGCGTCAGCCCGTGGACCACAATCCCTATCGAAAACGAAAACGGCAATTATACAATATGAATACCTCAGGCATAATAAAACTACTACTGTTGCTCCCCGCCCTGAGCTGCTGCTCGGTAAAGGAAAACAGGAACGATTGCAGCGCATGGCTTTCAATCTGCTCCGACGGGAACATCGCGGATAGTTTCTCGGGAAATCTCCTGTTCAATATTTCCGGCAGGGGAAATAAACTGATAGACAGATCGCAAAGGAATTTTGAGCAGTTCATCCATAGCAATGCGGTATTTGAAGTGCCAAGGCATGAGCAAATACGTACAGTGGCATTCGGAGGCATAGATAAAATGCAGCTCGGCGAGAACGCGCTCACCATCGTTGCAGGCAATGCCTGCGACTCTCTCTACAAACTGCAAGGCAGCGTCATCGTCGACGGAGATGAATATATGATGAAAACAAGTATAAACAAGGAGTTCGCGACCTGCACTATCAATTTCCTCTCAAAGGACGACAAGACTTACATAAGACTTAAGGGCAATATAGACGGATATGGGCTATACGACGGAGAGCCGCATCGCGGATTGTTTCTGGTCCGCCCTGTTTTCGACGGGAATGATTCATTTTCCTGCCGCATTCCAAGGCAAACGGATGAGAGCCTCGAATTGGAACTCTGCCGCAGCGAGGACGACTCGTTAATCCACTCCTTCCACATAGGGAAGACCATTATGGCAATGAATTACGATTGGAAAGATAAAAATCTGAAAGATATAAAGCTCTCAATCGACTTTACCGCATCTAAAATTTTAGTGACCATTGAAGAATGGACAGTAGCAATGAATGTTAAACTGAATCTTTAAATAATCATGAAAAAGAATTTTGTCATCCTGTTATCGATTTGTACTCTTTTGTATGCCTGCCGTAAAGCGCCACAGGACACTTGCAGGCAGATACGCTTCACCGCAGAGGGAATAGAAACCCTCGTCCGGACAAAAACGAGCGCAGAAGTCACCGAACTGAGTTCGTTCAAGGTAATGGCAAAGAATGCCATGAACAATCGCACCATATTCAACACTACGGCAAGCAAGAACGGCACGTATTATCTCACGGATCAGATATGGCCCCAAAGCGACGAATACTATACTTTTTATGCGTCAAACAAGGAAATAATGCTCGATTCCGAAGGCAATCCCTATGTCCAAAGCGGAGGAGCCACGGAAACGATAGCCGCCCGATTCCCGCATATTGCCGGAAGTTATAAGGCTACAAACAATCTGCAGTTCAAGCATATATGCGCCCGTGTGGGGACAGTGAAAGTGAATCCGCAGGCAGAATGCTCAATAAGTAATGTCAAACTTGTCATAAAAAATGCCTCGCATACAGGCAAATACAGGCTTGACAATGACAGTTGGGTGGAAAAAAGCGGCAATCGGGACACGGATATAACAAAACCCAACGGTGAAGGGGATAATGATATTTATCTTACCCCGGGTGCTTACGATTTTGAAGTAAAATATACTCTGACCAAGGGAAGTACAAGTATAAATCTTACGAAAAGCGCCAAAAATGTGGAGCTTAAAGGAGGATATATAAACAATATTACAATGACTGCAATAGGTGCTGAGAACATACAGCTGAATGTCAGCATAGAGCCTTGGGTGACGAGCAGCATAAACCCTGTGTTGGAATGATATGGTACGGAAATCAATAATATTCTCTCTTGTCTACATCGCTCTCTGCTGCGGGTGCGGGAGCAGGGACATTGAGGCAGAGTCTGCGGAGCGTAATGAGGTATTGTTGTCAATCAATGAAACCAAGAGAGAGTCTGAGACAACGCTCGAGAATCTGAAAGCCCAAGGCTTCAGGACCTTTCTGTACAAAAATGGAAACGAAAAGATAAGAGACGAAATCGTCACCTGGTCGAACGGTTTTTTCCGCTTTGCTAAGGAAACCCTGTGGCCGGGAGACGGAGAGAGTCTTAGCGTCTATGCTTTCGCTTCTCCCGAGGCAAGTCTAAATCTCGAAGAAAGCGACCAAAACCCCGCAATCCAATTTTTCCTTGACGGAAGATTATGGTATAACAATTTTGATATCTGTGTTGCAAGAGTAGAGGATATTTCGGGAGGAGGAACAATAAATCTTCCTTTCAAGCATATACTGGCAAAAATTTCGGGCATATATGTAAAGAGCCTTTGCAAGGCTCCCATAAGGTTGTGGTTTCATTATGTGCAGTTCTATGAACCGGCAAGGCCATATTATGATATAAGGAAAGGCTTATGGACGAATACCAAACTGACAAAAGAACTGAAAATCGAGGCTCCTATAAAGAGATGGGGAAACGAATATAAGCCGGTAGAAGACAATATGAAAGCCATGTATCTCGTACCCGGCAAAAAGACAATACAAGTCTTTTATAACATATTATATCCTAAGCCGCAAAAACCGGGAATTCATGTAAAAAAGATAAGTTTCGATGTTCTTCCCGGTAATGATTACATACTGCAGCTCTCCATAGATGAGGAACATGTTTCGGTCTCCTGCATCAGTTCCGATGTTCAGGAATGGGACTCAGGGGAAGAAATTTCAGGGGCAGGATTATGAAAGCGATTCCATACATATTCTTCGGCGGGCTGATTTTCGCCGGCTCGTGCAGCGACATGACGGACCCTGCTTCCGGCAAGCGGGTGGATGTGGAATATTCCGCAACCAAGGCACACGGGCTTGACGAGCTGGAATCTGTTGCGGTATTGGTATTTGACCGCAAAGGGCAGTTGGATGCGCTTTCCTGCAACAATGAGGGAAAGGTAAAGATGTCGGTAGCGGCAGGTGAAGATCTTGAATACAGAGTGCTTGCAAATGCCCCCGAAGCCATGTTTGAGAAGATTTTGTCTATTGCAGATTTTAAAGCTCTAAGGGTCAGGCTCAATCAAAACATTCTGATAGGAAAGGGACGCGAAAAGTTTATGGAAGGGACAGTTGTTTCCGTGTCTTTGGAAAGACCTTTTTCCAAAATAAGGCTCGAAAAAATCACTCCTGCATTTTACGGAAAATCCTACCATGGTTCAAAGGTTTTCCTGGAAAGGGTATTTATAATAAACACTCCTTCCGAAGCCCTGCTTGAAGAAGATTCCGAGTGCCCGTTGCACTGGTATAATAAAATGAGTCTTGACCCTAATCCAGAAGCTCTTCTTGTAAAGGAACTGCACAGGGAAATTTCGGGGGATTCCGATATGGAGCTCGGACTTGAGTTCATCTGTATACCGAATGTAATCGACAATGCCGTCAGCTCGCTGAACAATAAGCTGTGGAGTCCTCGGAACACCAGACTTGTGGCAGAAATAAGTATGGATGGAAAGGCTTATTACTATCCTGTGACTATGCCTGCAATGAAACGGAACAGAATTTACAAAATTTCAAAGCTCGTGATGCAAACCTCCGGTTCCGGACACCCTGACGAGCCCGTTTTAAGGGAGAGCATGAAATTCAGCATTGAAATAATGCCTTGGAAGAATGAAACAAAAGAATATCCACTTGAATAGATTATGAAAAAAATAATAGAAATCTTTTTAGTAGCGGCGGGAGGGCTGGCTGCGGTGTCTTGCACGATTAAGGAGGATTGTGAAGTCTGGGCTTGCGTGACGCTGCAGCCGGCAGTGGGCGCCGCGTTCAAAAGCGATACGGGCGAAAAGGGGCACGGGGAAAACACGGTGCGGCAATTATGCAGTATGGCATTCAACGAATCCGGGAAAAGAGTATTCTTTCGGGCTTGCGAAAGCACGGAGCCTGTGTCAATGCATTTGCTCAAAGCTCCACACAGTTTTGTATCGACGGCAAATATCCCGCCATCGGAAGTCGAGGCAGCTTCGGCTTCGGGTCTGGAAGCTTTCCTTGCCTGGAGTCCTCCGGGAATTTATGACAAGATGCTTGCAGGAGACTCCTTGAGGATTCCTATGAGTCACATAGTAGAGCTAAAGAGTCTGAAAGAGGAGCAGATTATAGAGATGCCTTTGAAGCGTCTTGCGGCAAGGATAATTTTGAAAAGTATCAAAAACGCGATGGCTGTCGAGTTGAAAATCAAGGGAGTGTTTCTCGAGAATCTTGTCCCTACGGTGAAAATCGACGGGGGTTCGGCGGGCTCGCAGACGCAGACGAGTGAATGGAGTGCTTTCAAGGGCAGCGGGGGTGATGGCGGCGAGGCGCAGGGGCGTGCGTATGCGATAAACTCTCCCCTCGCCGCCGGGGAAACAATGCGCCCTAAAACAAAACCTCTCTACGCCTTTCCCAATGACACGGCTCAGGATGTAAATGCAGGGTCGGGAGATGAAAAACGGAAAACCCGCATGGTCCTTTCCGTGGAGTTTGAAGGATGTACATATTATTATCCCGTGAACCTCAATCTTAAAAGCGGATTCTCGTACGATGTAAAGCTGGTACTCACTCATCTGGGATCTTTGAACCCGGACAGTTTCGACTGGTGCGACCCTCATTTTGACAAGCCCATAATATGGGACGATGGAGAGGAAGACGGGGGCAGCATAAGTATTACATTTTAATTTTCAGCATATTATGAAAAAGTTTTGTTTTCTTATCAATATTTTACTTGCTTTAACGGCATGCGAATGGCTTGAGCCCTTGAAGGGAATAGCATCGGGCACTGAAGTCACGATAACAGTCGAGAAGGAAGAGGGGGATGACGGGACAAAATCCTCATTCCCTCCAATAACATTCAATAAAATCCTGAACGTAAATATCTTTGTATTCAATGCGGAAAGCGGCTTCAGGGCTCTCGACATAAACGGTGCGCCTGTAGGGTCATATTTTGACTCGCCCAATATAAAACTGCACTTCATGCCGGGGAAGAAATACAATATTTACATACTCGCGAACACAGGGCGCATAGCGCATCCCCGGGCTGAGTATATGATGGAAATCTTGAAATTCAAAATTGACGATTACAATCGTTTCAAGAATAATGGTTTGCCATACGCATCAGCATATATGGACTTCAGCGTCGAGAATAACGGGAAAGTATCTTTGAGCGTAAAAAAGCTTGTAGGAGCAGTAGATGTGAGTATTTCCAAAGAAGCTAAATGGGCGGAATATGAAATAAAGGACATCTGCATAAAGCAAGCCGCCCTCACTATAATACCTTTCGGGCATATACTCAATGATACTTCCATTTCTCCGGACATTTATGCAAGCAGGGTCACTTCCGCAGAAAACGGTGTAAGTAAGATATACGAAAAGAATCTGGACCTTCAAGCTATTGAAGACCTGAACAACGGCAAGAGCGTCAGGCTTTATTTTCTGGAAAACATGATGGGCATACCTGAAAAATTAAGGGATAATCGCGATCCGCACGCAAAAGTATCAAAAAATCTGAACAGGGACTTCGCTAAAATGGCGACATACCTTGAGGTCAGCGTATGCGCAAAAACAGTCACAGCGAGCTACGAACAAGCCCGTTACAGAATATATCTCGGCAGAAATTCCTATAATGATTTCTCGATACAAAGGGCAAGCGTGTGCAAATGCGAGATAATTTTGAAAGCAGATACATTGGAGGAGGAAGAATGGATGCTTGAACCCTCCAAGCCCGTACAAGACATACAGTGCAGGTTCTACCGCGGAAGCGCCCGGCGCCTGACGGAGACAGAAGAATTTGCTGTTTCAGACGGACTGCCCGGCAGAATTACCATCGTCTCCAACATCCCTGTAAGTTCCACCTCAGAGCTCAAAAGATTGAACAAGCTCTATGACAGCATGACCATGTCTTCCCAAGCGGGCGTCACAATTTCAAAGGAAGAAGGAACGACTCTCGGGGATTTCACTTGGAGATACAACGGCAACACCGTGAATTGGAAGCACCATTTATTCTACAAGAACATGCTTTTAGACGAGCAACTGGTAAATTGGAGAAGGACACATGACGAGGATGACCTGAAAACGTATCTCGACAGTAGAGGTATAGATCCGTCGGAGACCTATTACGCTTTCTCATATAAGCTCACCACGGACATACCCATGGACCACAAGGCGAAAATCATGGACTTTGATGAAGGGGCGCAGCAACTCTCTTCTATCAGCATATCTTCAGTAGACGGTTTCATAAACAAAAAATTCAATGTCGGAATTTTCACAAAAATAATCCCTTTTTATTTGGAATATGTAGGTATCGGGGACTACTTGAAAACCGTTACTCCCTCCTGTGTACTGCCCGACATATACGGAAGAGCCGAATGGGGAGGATATATGTATTATATGGAGGAGCAATACGAGTGGGCGCCTGAGGGATCTTTCTACTACACGGCGGAGGAGTTTGCAAAAGAGAAATTCGATTATTCTTTCCCGAACTCATTTTACAATTTAGAGGGTCTCCGATGCACCGCAGACAGACCAAAATCCGGCACCCAAGAAGGCTTTAAGAATAAAATAAGAGCACTAGCGGCAAAAGCACAAGGGTCTATGAAAGAGTCATGGATACCGGTGCATTGTTACAAGCTTTATTTCAATCTTGAACTTTGCAACAACGGCAGAGAACTGACAGAAAAAGAGATAAACGAGCACATAAGATATGCCCCGGATGCGGTTTTCGGAGAAAACGCAAAGAACGCCGTCTATGTACAGGCATTGGAAGAAGCCATAGGTACTTACCCGTGGAGGTCGCGAAGAAGAAACAGAAACAGCTTCCAGGATTCAAATTATTCCACAAGATTCGTTATTGTAAGACAATGCCAAGGCAGTCATCTGAAACTACCCGGGGCAATTGCGCCCATGAACACGTGGAGCTGCTACCCTTCGGGCACTGCTGCGCGTTATGCCTACAGCTATTACGCTCCGTCCGGAGAAAGGAAAGAGGAATATTATGCCTATTCCCAAAGAGGCGAAGACAAGATATTCTGCCCTTATTCCGAGTATAAATCAAAATATCGCTTCTACGGTCACGTGGAAATACTGAAAGACGGATATCCCGGGGAAGGCTACAATAATTTCAGGGGTACTCTCTTTTGCCCTGTCAGATTCGAGGTGAATATAAACAATAAGCTCTATGCCTCAGATTCCTCAAAATCCGAATTCAGCGATTATGACCGCAGGATAATAAGAAAACTTTCCGGATACGACTCTTATATGAGAACAAATTAGTCTATGTAGAAATCTTTGTACCATTCTGCAAAGCGGCGCAATCCCTCTCGAAGCGGAGTATGAGGCTTGAAGCCGAAGTCACGCTCGAGAGCGGAGGTGTCCGCGAATGTCACCGGCACGTCTCCCGGCTGCATAGCTACGAGTTCTTTATGCGCTTCGAAATCATAATCTGCAGGAAGCACTCCTGCGCGTATCAACTCCTCCTGAAGTATATTCACAAAATCCAGAAGATTCTCGGGATTGCTGTTTCCTATATTATACACGGCATATGGAGCTAAAGGCAAGCCGTCCTCACCATTGCGACGTTCCGGAGCCTTGTGCATGACTCTCCGCACTCCCTCGACTATGTCGTCTATATATGTAAAATCGCGTTTGCAATTCCCGTAGTTGAAGATTTTGATGGTTTCACCCTTTAGAAGCTTATCCGTAAAGCCGAAGTACGCCATGTCGGGTCTGCCGGCGGGGCCATATACCGTGAAGAAACGGAGCCCCGTACTCGGAATATTATATAGTTTGCTGTAGGCGTGTGCAAGGAGCTCATTGCTCTTTTTTGTCGCGGCATATAGGCTCACAGGATTATCCACTTTGTCATCAGTACTGTACGGGACTTTCTTGTTACTGCCATAAACGCTCGAAGAGCTGGCATAAACCAGATGACGCACTCCTTGATACCCTCCCTCATCGCTTCTGTCGTAACTGTGACGGCACGCCTCGAGTATATTGTAAAAACCTATCAGATTGCTCTGTATGTAGGCATCAGGATTGCTTATGCTGTAGCGAACGCCCGCCTGAGCCGCAAGATTCACTACTATGTCAAATTTCTCTTCGGCAAAAAGCCGGTCAATCAGACTCTTGTCGGCAATATCGCCTTTGAGAAAGCTCCAGGTGCATCGGGGGCTCTCCCCTGCAGTTGCTTCCAATTGCCACAAACGCCACTCCTTTATGCCGACGTCATAATAATCATTTAAATTATCAATGCCGACAATATCAATCGCAGGCTCGTCCGTCAGAAGTTTCCTGACAAGATTGCTTCCTATAAATCCTGCCGCTCCGGTAACCAATACTTTCATTATCTGAATGACTTAGGTTTCAAAATATGGCTGTAAAGCTGAACGAAGAATGTTACAAACAAGGATTCAGGATACACCAAACGGTGTTTCCATGAATTTGAATGCCAACGACGATATTTCCAGAAAAGAGTTTTCAGAAGACCTTCCGGCGCAGGTTCGTTGAACTCGGGGCTCAGTATATCATTGAATACGCGCTCCTCAATAGACTTGAAACTGCCGGCATCCTCACAACTCTCAAACTTCTCCCCGGCATTTCCCGCGAGGACGGGGAATTTTGCTTTGTCAAAGCCGAGAAAGTCCACGCAGATTGCATTTTTCACCGCAAGGAACTTGTCCATATTATACTCTTGCGCAGTACTGTAAAGCCATTCCCAATCTATATTCTCGCTCTCCGCCTGCACAAAATAAGCCCAGTCCAGAAGATGCCTCAGGGTGATTTCCGCTGCTGCCCAATGACTCGCAGCATGCCTCAAAAGGAAAAGGGCATTGAGTTGCGGGGCAGGCAGATATATGCGAGCATGGCTATTCCCTCCATCCCCAAATGAAATCACGGTCGAGCGGCTTTCGTCCATGCCGAGCGCTTTCATAAGCGGCTCAAGCTTTGCCGACGAGAGGTGTGCATGCACATTCCCGAAATCATAATGATTCTCCACCATAAAACCTCCCACATGGAAAATAGTGTGATGATGGTGTGAATTGTCTATCTCTATGCCTTTCTTTGCATGTATGGCTTCATCTGCCTCTTTCTGACGCCCGAATTGCCAAATATCTATATCTCCGCAAGGACGGTGCTTAGGTACGGGATAATAAAGGCTCAATCCATAACCCTTCAAAACCATCATTTTGATGCCCTCTCCACCATAAAATTGCGCAAGCCTGCCTATCACCTGCTCGTAGCGCGCATAACGCTGCTCGTACTGCACCGCAAGCCCCAGCCATTGCAACTGCAAGTCTTGGGGCATATCGACTTTCGGAGCACTCCCCTCACTATCCACCTTCTGCGCCTCAACCTCCCTATTCACATTTCCAGACTTCTCCCTCTCTGCATCCGCCCTCTCTGACCAAGTCCCCTTCTGCAGGAGTTTGTAAATACTGTCCCAGACTACAGCCGCCACGCCCTGAGCCTGCGCAAATTCAAATACTCCTTTCCAATCAACGGCTGCCTGCATTTCATTCAAGCGCCCGCTCAGCAAATTCAAAATTATTCGGTAATTCTCTTTCAAAGTGTCCTGGTTGTTAAATTTTTATATTCTACGCTTGCCTGCTCCTCAATCACCAACTATGCATCAATGGAAGATTTCGGTAATGATATTCGCCGGCCGACAAGCAGCTTCCGCTGGTTTTATAAAAAACGCTCGCCGCGGGGCACACCCCACAGCGACCGCAAAGTTAATCAATTTTCGTTTAAATCACTTCATCGAAGTATTCTGCCTTCGCGTGGCAAATCGGACACTCCTTGGGAGGCCTCTCGCCGACGTGCTTATAACCGCACACCGAGCAAATCCACACGCTGTCCTTTGTCGCGGAATTATTCTCATTCCTCCCGCCTGAGCTAATCTGAGATTTCATAATTCTATCTTAAAATTTAACCATA
>CAUUCY010000031.1:0-19281 GCA_963543835.1 uncultured Bacteroidales bacterium | reverse complement strand
GTATAAAATCTCCCGAAAAAGGGATGAAGGCTTACGGCCGTGAAAGGGTGATAGTGCAGAACACCACTACCCTTGAGTTGGCCACTTTGTATCTTGACAACTGCTACATCTATGTAGACGACAACCAGATCAATGCAAACTCTCCTACCGGAGGGAATGTATGGGCTACAACCAATTCTCAGGATGTGGTGGTATTCGGAGGAGAGCGTAATATCGACAATCTCAGGGTCACTAACGCCACGGCTTCCGACGGCAGCACCTGGATCAAGGATCTAAGTTGGAATAGGCACAATGCTCTGCCTGACGGTAATTTAGACGGTGGTGTTCTGACATTGACCACACATAGACATAATGAATCGGGGACACAACAGGATGACATCGATGAACCTCGGGAAGGGTATATTAGAGTCCGCCACAAGGAGTGCCCTGACTATGAGGTTACCATCAAAGTTTATCAGGATATAATTATAACCATTCCTCCGTTCACTTATTTCGTGGTGAAATTCACCTGGGACGGTGCTGACGTAGACATCGCTGTAGAATTCAGAAGGAATAATTTAAACAAAACCGGAGACAATAGCACTTACGATAAGAGGCCGGTAGGTTGGAGTCTTGGTAGCATTGTCGGCTATAATGGAAGTAATTTACTTCAATGGGGAGGAGATGCCACTGGCGGGCAGGGAGAGACAGTATTCTTCAACGCTCCTCTATTTGAAGGGGATCAGGCTTCTCCGAGAAAAATTGATTTGGATATTTATTCTACTTGGTTCAGATATGGTAATGCACGTTGGATGAGATTTACGATGACTGCGTATTTGGGCGGTACGATGGTGCAGAATGGAACTAATTTTGATAATAATGGCGGACAAAAACTGTATGAGGATAGCAGGAAAATAACTGTAACTACTTACAGAGGAGTTTCAAGTTATAATACCGGCGGTTATACTAAAGTTGCGACTTTGACTTACGACAGGGTGAAACACTCCGCCAAAATTAAGATGCACGCTCCCGTTATTCCTTAAACGAATGTAAAACTAAATAGAGATGAAAATCAAAAATATTATATTAGTGCTTACCCTGCTGCTGCCGGCCTTTGCTTGCAAAAAGTTTTCCGGTAGCGGCAGCCTGGAGGAGGCGTACAACGGCAAGATCGATGTGGCGATTTCGGTCTCCGTTCCGGGACACACCACGGAAAACGTAGTCACAAAAGCATTCACAGACTCGGACATTAAAAATATGGATGTCTTGGTATTCGATGAAAACGGAAGGTTTTTCCGCAGAGTGAAGGTCAGCGCAGATTCGCTCACTGTTACCGCAAGCGGGGCAAAATTAATTATCCGCCTGCCGGCTACAGCTAAAAAGCGAATCTTGCACATTGTGGCGAACGGCCGGACAGCTGACGGTGCGACCGACAGGCTTAATTTCAACAGCATCGCTTTAAACACTCCTGAAGCTAATGCCATAGGAGGATTAGCCACTTCGGCTTCAGGAGCGATGTCCGGAGTCTCGGCTTGGACTGATAAGGTCATGCCGCTGGTTATGTGGAGCAGGGTAGAGTTCAATGGAATCACGCTTAATTCTAAGAAAGACGGAGTAAAGCTTCTCCGCTCTACTGCTGCAGTGCAGGTGAAAAAAGGAGCTGTTACCGCATCCAATGGCCTTAACGACTTTACCGTACTAGGAATCACTCTCAGCGGAGGCGCCAAGACCGGACGTTTAGCTCCGAATCCTCCTACAGGAAGTGTCGCCGTGCCTAACTCTGCCAATCCGACAGGAGATAAAAGCCTGGGTGCTCAAAACGCCTGGGTTATGGGAGAGATTCCTACGCAATATGTTTACGAGCGTAATTGCGCTCACAACGACTATATGGGAATCATTGTAAAAGCCAAATATAAGGGGGTCGAAGGCTATTATAAGGTTCAGATGAAAAACAATGGGGGGGTACTGAATATAGTCCGTAACCATCGTTACATTATTACTATTACCGAAGTGAACGGCCCTGGGCATACTTCGCTTGAGAATGCGATTCAATATGCTCCTTCCAATGCTCTTAAAGTGGATGTACGCAATGAAGACGACGGCTTTACCGGAGTCATTGCAGACGCAGAATCCTACATGTCGGTCTCTAATACCGAATTTGCTCTTATGAGCAGAAACGGGGCTTCTGTCGGAAATACGGTTATTGCCACTGTGTATTCAAGCCGTGGCATAACGCCTTCGGTGTCGGTCAACCCGTCCTCCGGGCTCACTAATTTGCAGGTTAGTTCTATCGGCGGAAATAAATATAGCATTAAAGGGAATTTTACCGCCTCCTCTGTGCCTTTTAATTGCGTTCTGAATATCAGATGCGGAAATCTTTCTCAAGACCTCAATGTGTCATGGGTGAATAAATTCAACTGGCCGGTAAGTCCTGTCTCATTGAAAACTCTTTTAAGCGCAACGGATTACGAAGAGGTTTATGTGCTGAATCCTTCTTCCACCTCTTGGCTGAGGCTTAAAAAGACGTCTTCGTCCACCGATAAATACGACTTCCTCAGAAGGTCGGTTTCTCCGGACGCTTTTGTTGAGGTAGAAAACATGAATACGGGGGACAATACAGGCACTATTATTACATCTATTGTGAAGAACGACAAACGTGTATCTTGCAGACTTGTCGTTGTGAAGTAAACACCATAGCATAATTATAAATCGAGACAAAGCGTGACGAAACCTTCGCCACGCTTTGTTTTTAGCTTTAAGCCTTTGGCATCAACACCCCGGTCTCCGAGCGCTCCCATGGGGCATGCAACCTTTCGCAGAGCTCCGACCGGTATCTTCGCTGCTTCGATTTTCGATGAAAACATGGGCTGCCTTCCTACGGAATACGTCAAAATGAGGAGCGATCAGCAATAATGATTATCGCGCTTTTTGCCTCACGCCCTCAAATTACCAATAAGTAGGTATTTCAAGCAATACAAAATGGGCTTACCTTTGCAATTGTAAGTAGAGAATTAATTTTGTAAGCCATAAAGTTGAGGGGCCCGATGTCGCGAGATACCGGGTCCTTTTTGTGTAGAAGTAAATTTTGTTTAACTTTGAAGTTTACTCAAGACCTTGGTTTTCCACCTTAAGCCGCTCTTCCGCAGCAAGGCATACTGCGTACAAGGCGAGGCCGGGTCGGGGCTGCTGTTTGAACACGGAATATGAACTTTAGAGAGTTTGAAAATATATTTTACAGGCTTGCAGAGCAGGGGAGTTTGCCGGAACCGGGAGCTGAAACTTTGCAAAAGTTTCAGAAAATGGAGGAAATATACAGAGCCTGGAACGAAAAGATAAATGTGATTTCCCGAAAAGACATAGAAGAGGGCTTTTATGAGCACCACGTCCTCCATTCTCTTGCCATTGCGGCATATCTGCAAGAGCGGGGCAGGAGCCTTGAGGGCACGGTTCTCGATCTCGGCACGGGTGGCGGATTCCCCGGAATCCCTCTTGCCTCTGTCTATCCTCAGGCTCATTTTGTGCTCTGCGACAGCATAGGAAAGAAAACGAAAGTGGCGCAAGGGGTTGCCGAAGAGCTCGGACTGCCCAATGTCGAGGTCGTGAACGCGCGCGCCGAAAGTCTCGGGCGACTATTCGACACAGTGGTGTCGCGCGCGGTGAGTTCCCTTGTAAATTTCTACCCTTGGGTGCGCGGGAGCTATAAAAAAAGTATTTTATACCTTAAAGGCGGGGACATTGCCCTCGAAACGGGAGAACTTATTTCCAGATTCCGCCTGCCCAAAGGCTCTGTGAAAGTAGCCCCCATAAAATTTGAAGGGGACTGGTTTGCCGAAAAATATGTTGTGGAGATAGAAAAATGACAGATAAACTCATACTTATAGACGGTCACTCGCTGATTTTCAGAATGTACTACGCATTCCTGAAGCGGCCCATGGTGAACAGCAAAGGGCAGGATACGTCCATACTCTTCGGCTTCACAAAATACTTGCTGGAACTGATAAACAAACAAAAACCTACCTACATAGCTGTCGCTTTCGACCCTCCGGGAGGAACTTTCCGCAACCGGATGTATCCCGAATACAAGGCGAACCGCGGCGAAACTCCCCAACTCGTGATAGATGCCCTTCAGCCGCTGACCGAAATAGTCGAAGCGATGAAAATCCCTGTGCTCATGATGAGCGGATTCGAGGCGGACGATGTGATAGGCTCGGTCGCAAAACAATTTGCAAGCGACTCTCTGGACGTGTACATGGTCACCCCCGACAAGGACTACGGGCAGCTCATCGCGCCTCACATTTTTCAGCTCAAGCCCGGCAAGGCCGGCGGGGAAGACGAACTCGTGGGACTTGCGCAAATCCTTGAAAAATACGGCATACAAAGCCCTGAACAGGTCATAGAAGTGCTCACCATCTGCGGCGACGCGGCGGACAACGTGCCGGGGGTCAAAGGCGTCGGCGAAGTGGGCGCGACAAAACTACTCGCACAATACGGCAGCGTGGAAGCCATCTACGCACACCTCAGCGAGCTCAGCGATTCCCTGCGCAGAAAATTTGAAGACTCACGCGCGCACATCTCCCTCAGCCACGAGCTGGTGACCATCAAAACCGACATCAAACTGCCGCTTACCCTCGGGCAAATGCGCTACAATGCAGATTTCTCCCCCCGCATCCTCACTCTCTTCGATGAATTTGAATTCCCGTCGCTCAAGCGCTACGTCGCGCATGTCAAGGCTGCGCCAAAAGCCGCCCCGCAAAGCGGGACGGTCAGCACGTGGGGCTGTGAGGAATTTTCGCTCGAAGAGTCGGGAGAATTTCTCGGGAATCCGGAACTGATAAAATGTACCTACGGTGCCAAAGACCTTTACAAAGCCGCCTGGTCCGCAGGAATGGAAATCAAGGGAACGGTCGAGGATGTAGAGTTGATGCACTACCTCATTGACCCGGAAAGAAGTCATAAACTCGAAGACCTTGCCTCTTCCTATCTCGGATTGGATATTTCGGCAGGGAAAGAAGAAAAGGGAGAACCGGAACTTTTCTCCGAGCCCCTTTCCGAATCAGCTTCGGAAGACTACGGACTCAAGGCGTCCGCAGTCGCAAGACTTGCTGAAAAACTACGCCTTCAGATGCAAGAAAACAACTGTGAAGACTTGTACGAGCTGATTGAAGAGCCGCTCATCCCTGTACTTGCGAGAATGGAAAAGACAGGAGTGAAAGTGGATCTGGCTTCCCTGCGTGATTTTGCCAATTCCCTGCGTGAAAGAATTGCCCGGAAAGAGGCCCAGGTCAGGGAACTCGCAGGCGAGCCCGAGCTGAATGTGGGCTCGCCCAAGCAGGTGGGAGAACTGCTCTTCGACAAAATGAAACTTGATCCGAATGCGAAAAAGTCGGGGAAGCAATGGTCTACAGACGAAGAAACACTCCTGGCGCTTGCGGATCGCAGCCCCATTATCGATGCGATACTTGACTATCGCGGCGCGCGGAAACTGCTCAATACATATATAGAGCCGTTCCCGAGTTATATCAGCCCGCTCGATGGCAGGATACATACAACTTTCAACCAGGCGCTTACCGCCACGGGACGCCTCAGCTCCTCAAATCCCAATCTTCAGAATATTCCGATACGCACAGAGGAGGGTAAGGAAATACGCAAGGCATTTGTCCCCCAAGACCCGTCCTGGTTCATCCTGTCTGCGGATTACTCTCAGATTGAGCTTCGCATAATGGCTCATCTGTGCAAAGACGAACATCTTATCAAGGCTTTCAAAGACGGAGAGGATGTTCACGCGGCGACTGCTGCCAAAATCTTCGGAATTGATATTTCCGAGGTAAGTCCTGAACAAAGAAGGATAGCAAAGACAGCCAATTTCGGAATTATGTACGGCATTTCCGCTTTCGGCCTGTCGCAACGTCTCAGATGCAGCCGGGGCGAAGCCAAGAAAATCATAGACGATTATTTCGCCTCTTTCCCGTCCATACGTGACTTTATCGACAGAACTCTTGCGCAGACACGCGATCGGGGCTATGTCGAGACCATATTCGGGCGTCGCCGCTACATCAGGGACATTAACGCTTCCAATGCCAATCTCCGCTCGCTTGCCGAACGCAACGCCGTCAATGCCCCCATACAGGGAAGTTCGGCAGACATAATCAAGAAAGCTATGATAGCCGTGGACGGCAGGATGCAGGCAGAGAGGCTGAAAAGCAAAATGGTCTTGCAGATTCACGACGAACTGCTTTTTGAAGTGCCGCCCGAGGAACTCGAATTAATGAGAAGACTTGTGAGCGAAGAAATGGAGTCCGTACTCGCACTGTCCGTACCTTTAACCGTAGAATGCAGTTATGGCAAAAATTGGCTCGAAGCCCATTGATGAACTCATACGCCTTGCAATCATAGGTGACGGCACGGCATTTACAGCCCTTTGGGACAACCATGTGGATGCCCTGAAGGGATTTGTGCGCACAAAAATAATGAAAGTGGACGATACCCTCGTGGACGAAATCTGCTGTTACAGTTTTGAAAAAGCCTTCCGGCACATTTCGGACTATGACCCAGCAAAGAGCCGCTTCTTCACCTGGCTCTGCAATATAGCGTGGAATACCGCCCTCGATATAATAGACAGGGAAAAAAGGGCGCGCCCCCGTTCAAGGGTGATTTCCCTTGACGAAGGCGGAATCGAGCCTTGCTCCATGGAGAACATCGCCGACGATGTGGACAATCCTTTAGACTCCATAATAAAGGATGAGAACAATGAAATGACAGGCAAATACATAGACGCCCTCCCGGAGCTTTACCGGAACATAGCGCGCATGCGCCTGATCGACGGACTCCAATACAAAGACATTTCCGAAAAAACCGGTCTTGAACTCAACACGGTCCGCACTCGCATCAAAAGGGCCAAGGCACAAATAGACAGGATGAAAAACGACGAAGATTGATCTGAAATCCGCCGTGAAATGTGATTTTTGACCTTGTCTGTCCTTTCCTCCTCAAAACTCCTATTTTTGCGCCTGTTTTTTCGTTTTCACTACTTTTTAGGAGTGATTGTTTGGCTTATTAAATAGATCTTAGCACCTTTTTATTACCCAAAAGTGCCAATGCTGGCAAACATAGGAATGACATGCGGAAATAAAAAGGGATAGAGTGGAACGGAAAGATTCTTGAAAGAAAGGCGTTAAAAAATTTTGCTTAACCAAAACAAAATTTTATCTTTGCAGTCCGTTTAGAAAATATAAAAAAACAAGATATGAAAAGAACATTTCAACCTTCACGTCGCAAACGTGTGAACAAGCATGGTTTCCGCGAGCGCATGAGCACAGCCAACGGTCGCAGAGTACTTGCTTCACGCCGTCGTCACTGTCGTAAAAAGCTCACTGTTTCTTCGGAAGACAGATTTTAGTATCTTTTTCGGAGAACAAAAATCCGGCCTCGCAAAGGCCGGATTTTTGTTTTTACAGGAGAGCCATCACCACGGCTCCTATTTTGTTGGTCTTTTCCCAGAGCCACATCTTGTGGTCAGAACTTATCTTGACGACCTTGAAACTTATATCCCTTTTTTTTACTATATCGCTGGAGGTTGTCCATTCGATCTCGCCCCTGACGCTCTGTCCCTCCTCCGAGGGCTTTTCATAAAGTTTGACAATATAGTAGTCTGCCATTGTGTCGTCATGGACTCTATATTCCTGCTTGTAATCGTTGTAACCGAGCTGGCAGTTCATTTCCTTGAAGTCAAAGAGATTCTTCCCGTTGACCCTTAGGTGTATGGATTCATTTTCGAGGAAAGCGGAGTCGATTTCGTTGTTGCGACAGCATGAAAACGCTATCGCAACGAGCGAAACGACAAGTATTTTTCCGACAAGCTTCTTCATTATTGCAGGGCTTCTTCCGTATTAGAAAGAAAGTGCTATTCCTATGAAATCTTCCGCCTTGAGAGCGGCGCCTCCTATAAGACCTCCGTCAATATCAGGCTGGGAGAAGAGCTCTTTTGCATTTGACGGCTTGCATGAGCCTCCGTAAAGTATGCTCATTTCCTCTGCGACCGCTTTGCCGAATTTTTCGGCAACCACCTTGCGTATGTAGGCGTGAATTTCCTGAGCCTGCTCTGCAGTAGCGGTTTTGCCCGTGCCTATAGCCCATACAGGCTCGTAAGCTATCACGATATTCGCCAGCTCCTCTGCGCTGAAATTGTAGAGGACATTCTTTGTCTGCGCTCCGCATACGTCAAAATGCTTGCCAGCCTCTCTCTCCTCGAGATTCTCGCCCACGCAAAGTATTACTTTAAGGCCGTTTGCAAGCGCGAGCTTTACTTTCTCCACGAGCTTCCCGTCAGTTTCTCCGTAATACTGACGGCGCTCAGAGTGCCCGAGCACTACATATTCGCAAGAAGCGGAAGCGAGCATAGCCGCTGAAATCTCGCCTGTGTATGCTCCCGAAGCCTTGTCTGCGCAGTTTTCTGCAGAGAGTGCGACTGACGAGCCTTTGATTACCTCGGCAACGGGGCAGAGGTGGGTGAAGGGAGTGGCGATGATGAGTTTTACGTCTGACGGTACTTCCGCAGATTTTGCAACGACTGCTTTGGCGAGTTCGATGCCTTCGGGAACGGTGGTGTTCATTTTCCAGTTGCCCGCTACAATGTGCTTTCTCATAATTATTCTTATTTAAGATATTTCTTTTGAGTCGCAAATTTACTAATTTTGTAGACTAATTGAAAATAATATACATATCATTCGATGAAGAATTTTGTAGATGAATTGAAATGGAGAGGGATGATACAGGACATCACCCCCGGAACGGAAGAGGAATTGAAGAAAGGGCCTATGTCCGCCTATGTGGGAATAGATCCTACGGGTGATTCGCTTCACATAGGTCATCTTGTCAGTATAATGATACTGAAGCATTTCCAGGCTTGCGGAAACAAGCCCTATGCCCTTATGGGAGGTGCTACCGGTATGATAGGCGACCCCTCGATGAAAAATCAGGAAAGAAATCTTCTCGATGAAGCCACTCTCGCGCACAATGTAAGATGCATAAAGGAGCAGGTGGGCAGATTCCTCGACTTTGAATCCGAAGCACCCAATAAAGCGGAGTTGGTGAACAATTACGACTGGATGAAAGACTACACTTTCATCAATTTCACAAGGGATATAGGCAAACTCATCACTGTCAATTATATGATGAGCAAGGACTCAGTCAAGAAGCGCCTGAGCCGTGATTCTTCCGAGGGTATGTCCTTCACGGAATTTACTTATCAGCTGCTTCAGGGATATGATTTCCTTTACTTATACGAACACAGGAACGTGCGTCTCCAGCTCGGCGGTGCGGACCAGTGGGGCAATATAACCACCGGTACTGAACTCATACGCCGCGTGCTTGGAAAGGAAGCCTTTGCGCTTACCTGCCCTCTCATCACCAAGGCGGACGGCAGCAAGTTCGGCAAGACGGAAAAGGGCAATATCTGGCTGGACCCGGAGCGCACCAGCCCTTATCAGTTCTACCAATTCTGGCTTAACGTCAGCGATGCGGATGCGGAGCGCTACATAAAGATTTTCACGATGCTCGACAGGGAGACTGTGGAAAAAGCAATCGCCGCTCACCGGGAGGCTCCGGAGCGGCGCGAACTCCAGAAACTTCTTGCCGGGGAAGTCACTGTCATGGTGCACGGGAAAAAGGAATATGAAAATGCGCTTAAAGCCTCCCAGATGCTCTTCGGGAAGGCTACTGCAGAGGATTTGAAATCTCTTGACGAGAAGACTTTTCTTGCAGTTTTCGACGGAGTGCCGACTTTTGAAGTGGCAAAGGAAAAACTCCCGTTGAATGCGCTTGAACTGCTTGCAGTCGAGACTTCAGTGTTTCCGTCCAAGGGTGAAGCGCGCAAGATGATCCAGGCAAACGGCTTTTCCGTCAATAAGGAGAAAATTACCGATATAAACTATGAGTTCTCCGAAAAGGATATTATAGACGGAAAGTATATACTTGCCCAAAAAGGCAAGAAAGACTATTATATAATAATCGTGAAATAATGGAAATACCTGCAAGCACGCGCCAGCTCAAAGTCGCGCGCGAAATACAGAAAGACCTTGCCGAGATTATCAGAGTCAAGGGTATGGCGGCTTTCGGGGGCGCGATGGTCACGGTGAGCGAGGTCAGGGTCAGTCCGGATCTTGCCATCGCCAAGACTTTCGTAAGCATCTTCCCTTCGGAGAAACAGGAAGCTGTCATGAAGATATTGAACGATAATCTCAAGGCTTATCGCGGAGAACTCGGCCGCAAGGTCGCAAAACAGCTTCGCATAGTTCCTGAAATCGTGTTCTATCTTGACACGACTCTCGACTATGCCGAACATATAGATGAACTGTTGAAAAAATAACAGTCCCGGGATTTTCCCGCGTGTACTGAGTTTAGAAATTATCCGAGCTGTTCATTCCTGTCCCGAAAAACACGGAAAGGCTGAACTCCGGCTTGTGTGTCGCTTTGTAAATTATGTTGATAGAGCCTTATATAGCCCTGAGATACCTTTTTGCCAAAAAATCGCACAATGTGATCAATATCATTTCTGCGATAAGCGCAATAGGTATGGCGGTGGGCACTGCGGCTCTCATTATCATACTTTCGGTATATAACGGATTCGACTCTCTCGTAAGTGCGAGTCTGTCCGATACGGACCCCGATATACTCGTTCTTCCCTCAAGGGGTAAATTCTTCACTCCCGACTCCGCAACTTTCGCCCGTGTCTACGAAAACGACAAGGTGTACACCATGTACGGAGTGCTTCAGGAGCGCGTCTTTATAAGTTATGGGGGCAAACAAAGCATAGCCCTTGCCAAAGGCATAGACGAAGAGCATGAACTCGACACCCCTCTGCGTACACATATCAGTGCAGGAGAATTTAACCTGCGCAAGGGGGAACAGGACCTGTGTGTGGCAGGTGCGGGACTTGCGCACTCGATGGGACTCAATCCCCATTTTGTAGAAGCTCCGGAGTTTTATTATCCGGTGCGCGACAAGAGGATTTCTCTTGCCGATCCCATGTCTTCCATTATTCATGCGAGAGCCAAGGTGGCGGGCATAGTGAGCGTGAATGCGGATTTGGATGCGCAGCTTGTGATACTTCCGATGAGAGTCATGCAAAGGCTTCTGGGAGTTCGGGACGAACTTTCGGGCGTGGAAATAAGAATGAGACCGGGCAGTTCTGCAAAAGATACGAAGGCGTTGATAAAAGAGCTGGAGGAGAGTCTCGGAGGCGATTTTCTTGTCCTTGACCGCTATCGTCAGAATGAAGCCGTTTTCAAAATGATGAAATATGAGAAGGCAAGTACTTATCTTATTCTTATATTTGTGATAATCATCATCGCTTTCAATATCTTCGGTAGTCTGTCGATGTTGATTATAGAGAAAAAAGACGATATAGGGACTTTCCTTGCTTTGGGCGCAACTCCCGGGCTGTTGAGGCGGATTTTTGTGCTTGAGGGCTGGCTGATTTCCCTGTTCGGACTGGCTGCAGGGCTTGTTGCGGGATTGCTTTTTGCATTTCTGCAACAAAAATTCGGACTTGTTTCCATGCCGGGAAATTATATGATAGATGCCTATCCTGTGGTGATTAAGGGAGGGGATGTGCTACTGACGGCTTTAGGGGTCGGTATAGTGGGATATATAGTGGCTTTGCTGCCCGTGTCGGGCAATAAATTTGAATATGATGATTAGACGATTTGCTGCATTGTTTTGCTTTATCTGCGTGTGCGCTTTTCTTGAAGCCGCACCGGCTTTGAGGGGGGTATATACCTATACCCAGCCTGACGGCACGGAGTTCAAGGCGCTTTTGGACGGAGATGAATTTTCCAAGAAACTGACGACTCTTGACGGCTGCTATTTCTGCAAGGGGGAGGACGGCTACTATCATTATGCGGTTTTTGGTGCTGACGGGAGGATGGTTCCGAGCGGGTATCATGTGGGGGATCCCGCTCCCGCGAAGCTGTTGAGTGCCTCGAGGGTAGTCCCTGAAGCTCATCTGAAATTGTCGGGGGAGTTGAGCGCGGCCCGTCGGGGGCTCTACGCCTCCTCGCGGGAGCGTCTGCTGCAGCAAACAGCTCCTGCCAAGTCCGGAGGCGAAGTGAACGTAAGGAAAATCCTCGTAGTCCTTGCCCAGTTCAACAACCTGAAATTCATCCACAACCAATCTTCGTTTGAAAATATCTTCAATGAGCCGGGATATAATTCCACAGGCTCCGTCTCCGATTACTTCAAAACCCAGCTGGGAAAGCATCTGGAATTTGAATTTGTGGTGGGCCCCGTCGTGACCGTTTCCAAAGATTTTGAGTACTATGGCAGCAATAACTCCGAAAATCAGGATATGCACCCTGAAGAGCTTATTGTCGAAGCCTGCCGTCTGTATGAATCACAAGGCATTGATTTCAGCAAGTTCGACTGTGACGGCAACGGAGTCGTGGACAATATAGTCTGCATATTCGCCGGCCCGGACGAGTCGCAGGGAGCCTCTCCGGAACATATCTGGGCTCACATGAGCAGAATTTCGAGCAGCGAAAAATTCTCGGGCAAAAGGCTCGGCGACTACACCATAAGCGCGGAACTTTACGGCACCGGCACAAGAATTATGGGAATAGGCACAGTCTGCCATGAAATATCCCATACTCTCGGTCTTATGGACACATACGACACCGACGATAAAAACTCGGGAGGCCGCTATATCGGTATGTGGAGATACCTCGACATAATGGATGCGGGAAACTATAACAATGCGGGACAGACTCCTCCGAATTACAACTCTTTTGAAAAGAAAATGGTAGGAGTGGGAAAAGAAAGCCCGATGAAATTCGGAGAATATACACTGAAGCCCCTGTCGGAAGCAGACTCCGAATATCTTATACTTCAGGGCGCTGACAAAGACGAGTATTTTCTTTTTGAAAGCAGGGACACAAAGGCTTGGGACAGATATATAGGAGGCTCGGGGCTTTTGGTCTATCATATAGACGGGTCGAAAAACGAGGCCGGATATTCGAGCTATTACAAAAAGACTTTAAGCGCCGGGGAACGCTGGATTTACAACGAGGTGAATGCCAATCCCGCCCATCCTTGCGCCATGCTCGTATCCTCCACCCCTATATCCTATGTGCACGATAATGTGCCGTTGAGCGAGATCCCCAAGGCTTTTTTTCCCTACTTTTCAATAAATGAGCTCAAAGCCACTGCCGTGAAGGACTATGCTTTCTGGAATTCCGACTCTTCCATGCCGACTATCAGCAACATCGTAAGAAACAAAATCAGCGGTGAAGTGAGTTTCACCGTGTCGGGTCCTATCACCATAGACAAGGTGAATTATTTTCAGGATGCGGTAATAGTGCAATGGACAGCAAGTTCAAATGGCTTGGAGAGCGAAGCTGCCATAATCTACGGCAGCGACACTCTGGAATGCAAGAAAGTAAGACCATACTACAGGAATGAAAACCATTATTCCGTGACTTTTGAGGGTCTGACCCCCAATTTAAGCTATAGGCTTGCCATCTCCATTCCGGTGGGCGCGCAAAGAATTTCCGTCTATCAGAATTTCACGACCCTTCCTTTGAGAAAGTCCGTATACCCTTTCATCAATCTCATTTCCGTGGAAAGGAATCCGGACGGCTCCATAGTCGAGGGGCAGGAACTGCCCTTGAGGGTGGTAAATGCAGTCGGTGCAAAAGAAATAAAGTGGTACTGCAACGGAGCGCCCATAAAGGTTGCGGAAAACGGCTATTGGCCTGCTCGAAGCGGAATGCTCGAAGCCAAAATCCATTACGAAGACGGCTCTGTCGATGTCATACGCAAGAAATTGCTGGTCTCACCCAAGCGATAGTCATCCTCGGGGGTGATGCGAGAGAACGCTTGCCTGCCAGGTGGCAGAATCGATATGGGTGTAGATTCCCGTTGTCAGTATTGACTCGTGCCCCAACATCTCCTGCACGACCCTCAAATCCGCCCCGTTTTCTATAAGGTGGGTAGCGAAAGAATGGCGGAAAGTGTGTGGTGAAATGGTCTTGTGCACTCCTGCGGCGACAGCCTGCTTTTTTATCATGTTGAATACGGAAATCCTGCTGAGTGCTTTGCCGTATTTGTTGAGAAAAGCGAGGTCCTCGAACGAAGGGTCCGCCTCTTCGGGACGCATGGCAAGATAGTTTTCGAAAGCTTCTATGGCAGGGGCTCCTATGGGGACAATTCGCTGCTTGTTGCCTTTCCCTATAACTTTCACGAATCCCTGTTCCTGAAAAATATCCGATATATGCAGCCCGCAAAGCTCAGAAACTCTCAATCCGCAGCCGTACAATATCTCCAGAATCGCGCGGTCGCGGCAGCCGTTCCAGCTCTCCGTGTTCACGGATTCTATTATTGAAATGACTTCCTCCACCGACAGCACGTCCGGAAGATGCCGCCCGAGCTTCGGGGATTCCAGTCCGTCGCAGGGATTTTCCTTTCTGTCCCCCTCGATAATCAGCCAACTGAAATATGAACGCAGTGCGCTCATGATGCGTGCCTGACTGCGTTTCGACAGGGTCCCCGCCCTGCTTGCAAGATAATTTACTATGTCCCCCGTGTCGGGATGTGTATTCTCTTCTCCGAGGTATTCATAAAAATCCCGAAGGTCGGACAGATATGCCGCGACCGTGTTGGCTGACATATTCCGCTCGACCTTCAGATAATAAGAATATTCCTTAAAGTGCGGCATAAGATGCTCCGTACTCCAGCTGCTGTTTGAGGAAGTCGTCATCGTTTCGTATCTGGTAATCGACGATATTGCCATCCTTATCTTTCACAGGAACTATAGTAGGGTTCAAGAAGCCTCCGTAAGGCTTGAGATGCAAAGACTCGTAGCGTTCAAGGACTTCTTTATGCAAGTCATAGTCCACATTCACGGCATACTGCTCCACAAGAGCCTTTCCTGCGGCATAATCACCCTCTGACTTGATTCTCTGGACCTCTGCGAGCAGCTCCGCGAAAAGAGCCCTTAGAGCCTTGTAATCATTGACTATGAAATAGGTCTTTCCGTCTTTGATTTTCTTCTCTATTACTTTGTTCTCCAATCCGTGTCTGTAGCACCACTCCGCTATAAGTTTGCGGTTCTGCATGTGAGCCTCGGTGATCTGTTTGCCCAGTTCCACCCTTGTGAGCTGTACCATAAGACCGTTGCGTATATAGTTGGAATAAGCCGCTTTGTAGGCATTAGCATCGGTCAGTATGCCGAGTTCCACAAGTTTGGGATCCGCTGCATAGTAAAGTCCGAACAGGTCTGCCCGCGCTTCTTCAAGAGTCGATGAAAATTCGCCCATTGCCGTCGAGGACACCCCCGGGAGCAACTGGCCGGAAGCATGCCCAAGGCATTCGTGCAGGTCTGTATGGATTTCATCAGCGATTTCTCCCCATTTGCGATAGGCAGCCTTTTCATCTTCGCTGTATGCAAATTCGTCAAGGGTGTTTGCAGGGGACTCCTGAGCCGCGTATGAGTAGGCGTGGGTTATGTTCGCTATCGTAACGGATTTTGAGCCGTATTCCTTACGAATCCAGTCGGCATTGGGCAGGTTTATCCCGATAGCGCTTGCAAGATATGCGTCTCCCGCACGTACTACGGCATTCACGACCTTTGCCGAGACTCCCTTGACCACAGGTTTTTTGAAACGGGTATCGACAGGAGAGTTGTCCTCGAACCACTGCGCATTCTCGCTGATTTTGACCGTGCGCCCGGAAGCCTCCACGTCTTTTATCAGTATGTAGCTTTCGTAAGAGCCCTTGCGCCCGAGAGGGTCGTTATAGTCCTCCACGAAGCCGTTTATGAAATCCACCATACCCAAGGTATCACGCGACCACTCTATGTTGAACTCATCCCATTTGCGCAGGTCTCCTGTCCTGTAGTAATCCACAAGAAGAGCAATAGCCCTTTTCTGAACATCGTTTTCTGCGACATCAGCCGCTTTTTCGAGCTCTGCGCAGATTTTTTCTATTGCATTGGAATATATTCCGCCCACTTTCCATGGAAGTTCCTTGATTTTGCCATTCACTTTCACGAGTTTTGTGTTCAGACCGTAGGAAATAGGGTGAGGGTCGTTCCTGTCTTCCATTCCGGCATAGTATTTTTCCACTTCTTCTCTGCTCACTCCCTCGTAGAAGTTCACTGAAGAGGCTTTCACTATGTCTCTTCCGTCTGTGGCAGTGCTGCGGCGCTGCAGATAATTGTCTTTGCCGTAAACATATTCAAGAATTGAATTATCCCTGCCTACAGCTTCCAATAACTGAGAGAAATACTCTCTTGAGCATGCCGGGAAGAATTTGTCCTCCGAATAGTGGTGGTGCAGTCCGTTGCTGAAAAAAACTCTTTTTGCATATATGAGGAAAGCCGCATAGTCTTCCGAAGTCTTGTCCCCCTCATAATTGTTGAGTATAGCCTCTATGGCTTTTCTGAGTTCAAGATTAAGGGCACAGTTCTGGTCCCAGATAATGTCGCGCCCCCATTTGGCTGCTTCTGAAAGGTGATATGCATATTCTTTCTGCTTCAGGCTCAAGTTCTCCCATCCCAGGACTTTATACCTCATTACCTTGAGGTCCGCGAACTCATCCAGCAGATAATTGAACTTATCTCCTTTGTCATTGGCACAAGCATTGCAGAGCATTGCTCCGACTCCTGCGAAAATCATAATTTTGATAATGTGTTTCATATACTGCAAAAATAACAAAATAATATTAAATTTGCCGAATGATTAAGATTTGGAGGCTTATATCGCTTTTGGGGGTGCTTTGCGTCGTTTCGGCGCTGTTCTATTCATGCAGTGAGGACAATAGAGAGCTTATCATAGCTTCTCCCGAGCCTGCTCCCAAGGCCCTGCATATTGCCGGCGAGTCGCGCAGGGTGCTGATACTCTATTCTGCCGGTTTCAACAACCTCAACGGCGATCTTAAAACAAACATAAGCGAACTCGAAGAAGGCTTTGTTCCCAAGGACGGACGCAATGACAATGTGCTGCTCGTCTTTTCTCATAATTTTCGTGAAAATTCGGGCTATAATACTCCCAATCCTCCTGTTCTTTTCCGCATATACCGAAAAGGTTCCGCTGTGATAAGGGACACTGTCAAAGTTTTCGGGATTTCCGACACGGCAGTGGACACCGGGCTGATGAAAGAAGTACTCACTTATGTAAAGGATAATATCCCGGCGAAGAGTTACGGAATGATTTATTCTTCTCACGGCACGGGCTGGCTTCCTCCGGGCTACTATGCCTCCAACAACAGCTCCCACTACAATTTCTCCCGGAAAAGGGCTATAGGTGCGCATCAGATTTCCCGTACAAATATGATAGAAACGGATATTGCGGATTTTGCAAGAGCGTTTCCCATGCGTATGGAATATGTTATTTTCGATGCCTGCCTGATGGGGGGAGTCGAGTTTGCCTATGAAATGAAGGACGCCTGCCGCTATTTCGGTGCTTCGCCTGCGGAAATTCCTGCCGGAGGCTTCAATTACAAGACTCTCGGAGAAAGGCTTTTGGGAGGTCTGAAGCCCGATATGAGGGGAGTGTGCGAAGATTATTATGAGCGTTACAAGGACGACAAGACATACGGGGCGACCATCTCCTTGATTGATTGCGGCCAGCTCGATTCCCTTGCGGGGATTTGTGCAAGACTTTTTGAAAAATACCGCACCGGCATTGCTTCTGTCAATATTTCCGACTTGCAACGCTTTTACAGGGACAATAAATCATGGTTCTTCGATCTGGGCGACATCCTCGTAAAATCCGGCATAAACCAAGCCGAAGAACTCGCCCTTAATGAATCTTTTGACCTTTGCATGGTCTACAGGGCGCATACTCCGGGGTTCATGAAGACTTATGGGGGCTTTGATATAAAGTCCTATTGCGGAGTGTCCTCCTATCTTCCCAAGTCGGGTAATGAAAAACTTGACGCCTATTATCGCTCGCTCAAGTGGAATGTGGCGACATCTTTTGTAAAATGAATTATTTATATTAAATTTGCAGCCGCTTAAAAGCCACAGTGGCTTTTGGTGCAATGGGTCTTGGGCTTGTTCCTGAGATGAGTAACACATTTTAATTTTATTTTTATGAAACATTTTGAATTGAAAGGCTGCGTCCGCGAAGTCGGTAACAAAGCAGTGATTAAGGCTATCCGCAAGCAGGGACTCGTACCTTGCATTCTTTACGGTCTTGGTATGGAAAATATCCTCTTTACCGTTGATGCAAAGGAACTCGCAGTTCTGACAGACACACCCAACTCCTACATAGTGGATTTGGCTCTCGACAACGGTCAGAAGTATTCTGCCATTGTTCACGAACTTCAGTTCCATCCTGTGAAGGACAACTGTCTCCATGTCGATTTCCTTGCAGTAAACGAGGAAAAACCTATTGCAATCAACGTTCCTATCACTATATCAGGACACTCCATAGGCGTTCAGCAGGGTGGTAAATTCTATCAGAATCTCCGCTCTCTGCGTATCAGTGCCGTTATGGCAAATCTCCCTGATTCTCTTGATGTCAAGATTGACAGTCTCGGTCTCGACAAGAAAGTCAGAGCGGGCGAACTCCACTATGATAATATCACTATCCTCACGGACAAGGACTCTATCATCTGCGGAGTGAAGGCTACACGTAACTCTGCCGCTGTTGCCCAGGAGTAGTCTTTTTAGAAGGTCTGCGTTATGAATTGGCTCATCGTTGGATTGGGAAATATCGGCGCTGAGTACGCTTACACCAGACATAACATGGGATTTATGGTATTGGATGCCTGGGCTCAGGCATCCAATGTCCTTTTCCGGTCTGAGCGTTATGCGTCTGTGGCGGAACTGAGTTTCAAAGGTCAGAAGTTCATACTCGTCAAGCCTTCCACCTATATGAATCTCAGCGGGAACGCTGTACGCTATTGGATGCAGCAGTACAATATACCGGTGGAAAGGCTGCTCGTAATATGTGATGATTTGAATCTCCCTTTCGGGGCGATACGTATGCGTAAGCAAGGCAGCGACGGAGGCCATAACGGGCTAAAGAACATAATAGAACTTATAGGTACTCAGGATTTCTGCAGAGTGCGTCTGGGCATAGGCAATGAATTTGCCCAGGGCCAGCAGGTGGACTTCGTCCTGGGGCGTCTGGATGACGCTCAGATGGAGCGAATGGAGGAAATTTCCAAGAAAGTCATAGAAGGGGTCAGGAATTTTGCCCTCATGGGGGCGGATAAAGCCATGAATTTGCTCAACACCCGTTGATTTTTTCCAAAAACAGCAATTAATTTTTTGATTTTGAATAATACTTTATAATTTTGCAA
>CAUUCY010000030.1:0-19718 GCA_963543835.1 uncultured Bacteroidales bacterium | reverse complement strand
GCAACGAAGCCGTTAAGAGAGGATGTTGTGACCTGCGCAAGGGCAGCCACACCCACCAGCATCGCTGCGAGTGAGAGCATTACTTTTTTTAGTGTTTGTTTCATAATATTAAACAAAGATTACTGTTATTTTACAATCGCGAATTTAATAAATTATTAATTGATTATGCGCAAAAAAATAAATAATTGACATATTTGCACGATAAAGACCTTTCTTTTTGACATTGCGAGAAAAAGAAGTATATTTGCAGACATTAAAAACATACGAGAGGAAAGATTTGATTGCTTGCAACCTCGTCTAAAAAATGCTAAAGACATGAACTATCTATTTACATCGGAGTCAGTCTCCGAAGGTCATCCCGACAAAGTCGCCGACCGCATTTCAGATGCAATTCTTGATGAATTTCTCCGCCAGGACCCTGTTTCAAAGGTAGCCTGCGAAACTTTCTGTTCCACAGGACTTGTTGTGGTGGCAGGAGAAATAAGCTCAGAGAAGGCATACGTGGACATACAGACAACTGTACGCAACACTATCGACAAAATAGGCTATAACAAGGCCGAATACATGTTCGATTCCAAATCCTGCGGCGTGCTGTCCGCAATACACGAGCAGAGTGCGGATATACACAGGGGCGTGGTCAGGGAAGAGCCGCTCGAGCAGGGTGCGGGGGATCAGGGAATGATGTTCGGCTATGCCTGTCGTGACACTGAAGAATATATGCCTCTGCCGCTCGCGCTCGCGCATAAAATTCTCGAAATTCTCGCAGACATACGCAAGAACCGTCCGCTTGCCATGCCTTATCTGCGTCCTGACGCCAAGAGCCAATTCACTATCGAGTATTCGCCGGACGGGAAACCTCTGCGCGTGCACACCATAGTGCTGTCCACCCAACACAACGAGTTCGACACGGACGAAAACATGCACAAGCGCATAGAGACGGATGTGCGCCGCATACTCATTCCCGAACTCATCGCCTCACTGCCTGCTGCCACTGCCGCATTGTTCGACAACAACTACATACTCCATGTAAACCCTACGGGCAAATTCGTAATAGGAGGTCCTGCGGGAGATACAGGTCTTACGGGAAGAAAGATTATAGTGGACAGCTACGGAGGCAAGGGAGCGCACGGCGGCGGAGCTTTTTCAGGAAAGGACGCGTCAAAGGTGGACCGCTCCGCAGCATACGCGGCAAGACATATCGCAAAGAATATGGTTGCGGCGGGAGTCGCCGACGAGATGCTCGTACAACTTTCATATGCAATAGGCATAGCGCGCCCCGTAAGCATATATGTGAATACCTACGGCACGTCACACATAGACGAAGCCGAGGCAGATGCAGTAATAGCATCGAAAATAAACAGACTCTTCGATCTGCGTCCTGCAGCGATAATCGCCCGTTTCGGGCTCCAGAACCCTATATATGAGCCTACTGCATCCTACGGGCATTTCGGGAAGAAACCTTACAAGGAGAAAGTAAAACTCATACGGAACGGCAGGGAAGTTGAGGAGGAAGTACAGTTCTTCGGCTGGGAGCTTCTGGATGCGGTTCCCGAGATACGGGAAGCATTCAAGCTGTAAATTCTGCAAACGCCCTCCTGCGGGGGCGTTTTAATTTTCCCTATACGGGGGATAGCTTTGAAAAGCAACGCTCTCGCGGGAGTTTATCCGCGTTCGAGCTCGCGACGTAGGTCTTTTTCCTTTATAGACTGCCTCTTGTCGTATTCTTTTTTGCCTTTGGCAAGGGCGATGTCGAGTTTTGCATAGCCGTTGTCCGCTATAAAAAGACGTCGTGCAATTATTGTCAGACCCTTTTGGCGTACAGCCTGACGCAGACTCCGCAATTCTTTTTCCCTAAGGAGAAGCTTGCGGTCGCGCAGAGGCTCGTGCTGTCCCCATGAGCCCCAGAAGTATTGAGCCACATTCAAGCCGCGGACATACAGCTGCCCGCTGAGGTCGAAATAGCAATAGGCATCGGAAAGGGACGCCTTGCCTGCGCGTATGGACTTGATTTCAGTGCCCACAAGCACAATACCGGCAGTGTAGGTTTCGAGAAATTCATAGTCGAAACTTGCCCTGCGGTTATTGATTTGTATTTTGCTTTTGGCTCTCATCGGGCAGCAAATATAGTGATTTTTCAATAGAAGCCCGCAATGAATTTTTACGAAAATGATGCCGCAAGCGATTGGAGGTGGCAGGATGTGGAAAACAAGAGGGAGATGGCAACAAAAAAGCAAAATGTAAGATCGTAGCGGAGCCCCGTAAAAGTAAATGACCGGAGCACGGCAAATTGAGGCGACAAGCAAGAATAAGAGAAGAATTTGGAGACTTGTATAATTTGATTTAACTTTATCTTTTGGGTACTGTCCTGAAAAACAGGGCATATCATCTGCATTATAAGAGAAGAATATAGTAAATTAAGGAACAATTAAAATTATGCCGAAATTCATTGTCCCGCTTACCATAGAGTTGCCTGAGCCGGAAAAGATAGACCTCGACGCCTTGATCAAGGAGCTTGAGGACGGATTCGGCTCGACAGACAAGGGAACGGAGCTGATATGTGTGCTCGGACCGACTGCATCGGGAAAGACCAGATATGCAGTGGGGCTGGCAAGAGAAATAAACCGCCGCTTGGGGCGCAAGGTCTGCGAAATAATTTCGGCGGACTCGCGTCAGGTCTATTCCGGAATGGATATAGGCACGGGCAAAGACCTTTCGGAGTACGGGGAGATTCCGCATCATTTATTGGATATAATGCCTGCAGGGAGCAAGTACAATGTCTACCAGTTCCAAAAGGATTTCAGCGAAGCTTTCACGGAAATACGGGAACGCAAAGGCGTGCCAATTCTATGCGGAGGCACGGGAATGTACATAGACGCAGTAACGAGAAATTATGATTTTTCCAAGAAAAGGAAAGATATAAAAGAGCTGCCGCGACACACTTTTTACATAGGTACTCTTGTGAGTCGCGAAGAAAGGCTAAGTCGCATAGACGCCCGTTTGGAAGCGCGCCTGCAGGAGGGGCTGGTGGAGGAAATCAAGAGACTGCTCGAAAGCGGAGTCAAGCCGGAGGATCTTATATACTACGGTCTGGAGTACAAATATGTAACCGAATACGTGCTCGGGCGGCTCTCTTACGAAGAGATGTTCAGACTGCTCTCAACGGCAATACACCAATTTGCAAAGCGGCAGATGACCTGGTTCCGGGGAATGGAAAGAAGGGGCTGTGTCATACATTGGGTGGAGCCGTAAGCAAGCTTATTTTTGAGTTAACTGATGAAGGAACTGACGGGGCCCTTCGACCGAGCGCCAGTATTCGGAATCGAACTCTTCGGGGTCTTCCGGCTTGATAAAAGACTTCTTTCCGCCAAGGGAGAACTCCAGATAGGTGATTTTATATCCCTGCGCCATAAACATCTTCTCGTAGAAAGTCTGCACTTCATAGAGGGCAGGCTCGTCAAATTCGCCCGTATTGGCATATAAATCCGCCGTGCAGGCATACAAAGGCAAATCATTCGCTTTAACGACTGCTTTCGTGTACTCGTGCAGGAAGCGCGAATCCGTTTTGAGACGTATCCTCCCGTCGGGGGCGAGGAAATTTGCATATTTTGCAAGAAAAACAGACGAAGTCAGGCGCTTGTTCTCGCTTTTCATCTGAGGGTCGGAGAAAGTGAGCCAAATGCCCGAAACCTCTGCGGGAGCAAAGAAAGCCGTGATGAATTCTATGCGCGTACGCAGGAATGCCACATTGCCCATACCGCATTCCGTGGCTTCTTTTGCGCCTTTCCACAGACGCGCTCCCTTAATGTCCACTCCTATGTAGTTGAACTGCGGATTGCGGCGCGCAAGGTCTATGGTGTACTCCCCCCTTCCGCAACCGAACTCAACTATTATGGGACGCGGGGCATCAAACATCCTTTCATTCCAGTGCCCTTTTACGGGATCGTCTTTGAGAGCGGAATATCCGTCGGAAAGCAATTCCGAAGTATCCGGCTGAAGCAGACAGCTGAAAGTCTCGTTCTCCGCGAACTTTTTAAGCTTTTTATGCCCCATTATTCTCCCTGAACTGTTTGTTGTTTCTGCTCTTCTTGCGGTTCTTTCTGTTTTTCCCCGAAGGTCTGTCGAAGCGGTTGATCGCATCGTCACCCACAGAAGTGACAAATTCGGGAGAGGCAGGTGAAATATCCCCCTTGAGAGATTCGGGTTTCTCGCCGTGGCGGTTCATCTCCATTATCTCACGCACATCATCGGGAGTCAGAGGATATATGTTGGCAAGCGAGTTTTTATCGTAAGAGAAATAGAGCAATTCCTTAAGTATGTCTGTCTTCACAAGATATACGAGCCCGTCCTCGAACTCCAAAGGCTCGTTCACCTTTGGCAGACGGGAACGCGCGTCAAGATAGTTTGCCACCTCGTAATTAAGGCAGCATTTGAGCTTTCCGCACTGGCCTGCAAGTTTCTGCGGGTTGAGGGAAAGGTCCTGACAACGTGCCGCGGAAGTGGAGATGGACTGGAAATTGGTTATATAATTGGTGCAGCACAATTCGCGTCCGCACACACCGAGACCTCCTATCAGCCCCGCCTCCTGGCGGACGCCTATTTGTTTCATCTCTATGCGGGTACAGAATTCTTCGGCGAAAACCTTTATCAACTGGCGGAAATCCACACGCCCCTCCGCTATGTAGTAGAATATTGCCTTGGTGCCATCGCCCTGAAATTCCACATCGCCGATTTTCATGTCAAGACCGAGCTCGGCGGCAAGTCTGCGCGCCTTTATCATTGTCTCCTGCTCGCGTGCCGTGGCTTCCTGCCATTTGGCTATATCGAGAGGACGCGCCTTGCGGTAAATCTTTTTCAATTCTCCCTCGGGATTGACATTCTTGCACTTCATCTGACGCAGCACAAGATGCCCCTCAAGAGTGACTATGCCCAAATCATGTCCCGTAGTCGCCTCTACCACCACGAAATCCCCCTCTGACAGGCTCTGACCGGAGGCATTGACATAGAAGCCTTTACGGGTATTTTTGAAACGTACCACATACACATCGCTGCAGTCCTCGTGCGGGACATCCTTGAGATAGTCGTGTTCGTTGAGTTTGCAGCAACCCTCGAGGTAGGTGCACAAAGGCTCTCCCGTCTCCGGATCTGCGGTGATTCTACAACCCCGGTTGCAATCGTATTTTATATTTTCGTTATCTGAATTTACCATATATGATAGTAGTGTTATACAAGTTGGAACATTTTGCAGGCAAGGTCTGTGAAGAGTATTCTGGGACTGACATTGCGGGTCACATAATAGCCTGCCTTGTCCAGCAAAGGAAGGGACAGGCGGGCAAAATTTTTGCGTGAGACGATAGCAAGGCGTCTTAACAGTTCCTCCTCCGAAGCCGGAATGCCGGAAATGCCTTCCAAGCCCTGCTGAAGCAGGAAAATTTTACGCAAGGCATCTGAGGCTATGATGCAGAAATTCTTAAGATTTTCCCGTGACGGGAGTTCCGCCAGTCCGTCCGTTGCAGCGAGAGCTGCACCCAGATTCCTTGAAGCCAAGGCTTCGAGAAAAGCTTCAAGCACCACAGCCTCCGGACTTCCGCCGAATGCGGGAGCTTCGCCGACAAAGCCTTCGGAAGGCTCCGGCGGCAGTATGCGAACGCTCATACAGCGCGATGAAATTGTGCGCAGAACGCGTTCGGGAGCGTGGGTTATGAAGATAAACTGAGTCATTTCAGGAGGTTCCTCTATGCTTTTGAGCAGACGGTTTGCCGTGGTCTCGTTCATCTTCTCGGGCAGATATACCACCACAGCCTTATAGCCTCCTTCAAGCGAACTAACCGAGAGTTTTTCGATTATGGTTTTTGCCTCCTCGACTGCTATCAGAGAAGATTTGCCCTCAATTCCGAGAGCCTCGGTAAGCTGATTTTCGGTAAAATAAGGATTGGCGCAGGCGAGCTCGCGGAACCATTGCAGGTAAGAAAGAGAACTCGGATGGTCGGAGACCTTGGAGCCCGTGCTCACAGGGAACACGAAATGTATGTCGGGGTGTATGAGTTTCGTGATTCTGTTGCAGGAAGGACAAGAGGCGCAGGAATCTCCCTCCTGCCTGTCATGGCAGTAGAGATACTGTAAAAATGCCATGGCGATACGGAAAGCGCCGCCGCCATCGTTCTCATGGAACATTATGGCATGAGGAATACGGTCTGCATCTACCATACCCCTGAGCGCGGCAAGCGTATCGGCATTGCCTATTACGTCCTTAAATCTCATAACTGTCTGTCTGCAACATATTCGGCAAGAGCCTCGAGATAGTCCGCGGCTTGATTGCGGGGAAAAGCTTCGAGAGCGTTCTTTGCCCTGTCCACAAATTCGTAAAGTCTTGCTTTGGCGAGTTGCAAGCCGTTTTTATCGTCCACAAAGCCGAATATCTTTCCTACATTCCCGGGATGGGAAGGAATATCCAACACCATTTTGCGGACTTCAAGCCCCGCCTCCTCGGAAGCTACGCTGAGAGCGCAGAGCAGGGGCAGGGTTATTTTTCCCTCCTTAAGATCCACGCCGACGGGCTTGCCTATTTCCGAAGATGAGGAATAATCCATTATATCATCCTTTATCTGAAAGGCTATTCCGAGATTTACGGCATACTCCTTGGTCGCGTTTATCTGCTCTTCGGAGGCATCTGCGGCCCTCGCCGACGATACGCATGCGGTCTCGAACAGAGAAGCCGTCTTGCAGTGGATTATTCTGATATAATCGTCTATGGACGTGTCGGCGTTCATCGCTTTCTGCAACTGCAGCATCTCGCCCTCTGCAAGCTCGCTCAAAGTCTTTGAAAAAAGTCCTATCACCTTGTCATAAGCGGGAGTGCGGAGTATCATATCCATTGCCTTGGACAGCCAGAAATCTCCCACAAGCACAGCGGCAGGACCGCCGAGCAAGGACTTTATGGTGGGTGCGCCACGGCGGGTATCGCTCTGGTCGGCGACATCGTCGTGAAGGAGTGTGGCGTTGTGCAGCAACTCGGTCGCGGCTGCATAGCGCACGCTCTTTTCTATATTTGCCGCACCCGTGACACGGGCGACTAAAAGCGCAATCATGGGACGCAGCTGCTTGCCCGAGCGCTCCAGAATATTGCTGTTTGTCTCTTTCAGCAAGCCAATGTCCGTGGACAAAGCCTCTTTCATGAGACCCTGCATAGAGAGCCAGTCCTCTCCCAGATAATTCTTTATTTCAGATATTATGGCTTTCAAATCTCTTTAATGAAATCCTCTACCGTCTCAGGGAAAGATATGAGCTTCATATCTTCGGCGCTGTACATATTAGTCTCGACGAAGAAATCCAGCATTTCCCTGAACCTGTCGTAGAATCCGTCAATATTCAGGCAGACGATTTTGCCGCTGTAGCGTCCGAGTTTTGCAAGGCATAAAGTCTCCACCAGCTCGTCCAGAGTACCCACTCCGCCGGGAAGCGCCACGGCAAGAGACGTCCCCTCGCGCATTTTTTCCTTCCTTTCCGCCATGGTATCCGTCCAGATGAGTTCCGTAAGCTTGGGGTGTTCCAGACCTTCCATGAAGCGGGGAAGCACACCTATTACGGCGACACCCTGCCCGGAGGCAGCCTCGCAGACATCGTTCATCGTGCCTCTAAATGAGCCACCGGATACGATGTCGTATCCGGCAACACACGCGGCAGTAACTGCTTCACGCGCAACAGCGTTATATTTAGAATCTATTGTAAAACTCGCCGAGCAGAAAAATACCGCTTTCCTGTTTTTTTCCATCTATTAAAAGAAAATAGCGGCAGAGATCAAAAGACCGCTGAAAGGCTTCTCTGTCTTCATGGCTTCCTGGAAAGTCTTCCACACATCGTCTCCGCTCACAGCATCTTTTCCGTTGTAGACTTTCCCGAAATTCCAATAATATCTTGCCGAAAGCTGTACCATGCCGAGGACTTCCACGCCGGCACCCAAACCTACTCCGTAATGGAGTTTGTTCATATAGTCCCAATCGTTTGCCACGGTCTTGGTATCAACTCCTTTCTGCAATTGTTTAATCTCATTGGTAATTCCATATCCGACAAAAGGCTCTGCGATACCGAACACGCGGCCGATGAGCAAATCTGTCCCGAGTTGAGCCTGGGCAGCGAGCTTGAGATAGCCCTGCTCTGCTTCTATTGTCTCCAATTTCCCGCCTTCAAGAACTTTGTCAAAGGAAGTCCCCTGGACTTCGTAAAGCAAAGCGGGCTGTACGACAAAGCCCGGAAGAGGAGTTTTGATTCTCAGAGCCACACCTGCGTGATACCTGTTCGCGGATTTGGGCTCAAACTTCTCGATATTAGGCTTCGAGGAAGTCAGACCGCCCATGACTCCGAAGGAAATCTGTGCGGACGCGGAAGCTGCAATCAATAGCGAGATTAAAGCAAAAACTAATTTTTTCATGATAAAGGGTTACTTAATTCAAACAATCTCTACAAGTTTTTTCTCTATATCCTGCTTGGAAACCAAGCCGACGAGTCTGTCAACCACCTTCCCGTCCTTGAAGAAAACAAGGGTGGGAATATTTCTGATGCCTAATTGAATGGCAAGCTCCTGAGCATCGTCCACATCGCATTTTCCGACTGCGACTTTGCCCTCGTACTCCGATGCTATTGCATCCACAGTGGGAGCAAGCATACGGCAAGGACCACACCATGTAGCCCAAAAATCTATCATAAGAGATTTGTTGGCAGCAACAATCTCTGCAAAATTCTGTTCTGTAATTACTGTCATAATTTTTAATTTTAATGTATGATACCGCCAAATATACGAATTACTTTAGACAATCGCAATCTAAACGAATTTCTCTATGCTCCAAGTAAAGGCGCGCAATCCCAGTTCCGGGGTCGCTTCGTCCTTTTTCTTCAGAGCTTCCAATATCTTGTCCGCCATGGAATCCTCCACAACGCTCAGGAGGGAATTATTCATCACAGGCCAGGCGTGACTACCTAAATGCGGCTCTCCGTCAACGCCTCCGCGCCCCTCTGTTTCCCTCCACAGGCTGTATCCCCTCTGCCCGAACTCTTCGAGAAGAAGGATCAGTTCGTTATCATACGCCTGATTATAGCTTATAAATATCGCTTTCATGATTTTATGCTTTAAGTGCAGCCTTTTTTGCCGCTCTTTTCTCCTGTCTTACCGAAAATGAACAATATACCGTAGGAATGATTACAAGGGTGATGATAGTGGAGACAGTCAGACCCCAGCACACAGTGATACCCAGACCTCTCCACATTTCAGAGCCTTCGCCCGTACCCAGAGCCATAGGGAGCATACCCAAGACTGTGGTGAGGGTGGTCATGAGTATAGGACGCAGACGGCTGCGCGCCGCCGTCACGGATGCCGTGACAACATCCATTCCTCTCTCGCGGCACAAGATGGTGTAGTCTATCAGCACTATACCGTTCTTCACCACTATGCCGAGGAGTATGATAATGCCGACCATGCCCATCATACCTATGGCAGAGCCTGTAACCCAGTTGCCGAGAAGCACGCCCACAAAAGCGAAAGGAACGGAAAGCATGATGACGAAAGGTCCCATCAGGGACTCGAACTGCGAAGCCATGACCATGTAGACGAGTATTATTATCAAGGCCATGAGCAAGCCCAGTTCTCCGAACATATCCTGCTGGTCTTCATAGTCTCCCGAAATAGCGACGGAGAGCTCGGAAGGGATTTCCGTCCTCTCTATTATTTCCTGCGTAGCCTTGACAGCATCGCTGAGTGCGGCATTGCGGGCGACTATACCGTTTACGGAAATAAGACGGGAGCGGTCCTTGCGTTCTATGGTAGGCGGCACACGGGTCTCCACTATTGTGCCGAGCTCTTTCATCTTTATCGCCGTGCCCTGCGCATTGTAGACAACGATATTTTCAATATCCTCTATGCTCTTGCGGAATTCCGGAGAATAGCGGACACGAATACTGTACTCGTTTCCGTCCTCACGGAAGTAAGAATTGACAGAACCGCTCATAGCCGCGCTGAATGCGGCGCCCGCAGTCGTGGAGTTGAGTCCGCAGATTGCAAGTTTGGTGCGGTCGAAGTCTATCTGATACTCCGGAGTGTATTCGTCGCGACTGAGTGTAACCTGCGCAAAAGCGGGGCTTTCGAGCATTTGTGCCATCAAGTCCCTTGCCACGCGGTCTGTGGTCTCGAAACTGTTTCCGTAGACTTCCAAAGCGATTGAGGATGCTCCGCCCATCCCCATTCCTTCGGAAACAGTGGCTCTCTTGACCTCCGGATACATAGCTATGTCTTTACGTATGACATCGGCTATTTCATAGACACTTCTCTCACGGTTTTCCATACTGCCGAGATTGATGTTCATGGAAATAATGTGGGCACCGTTAGAGCGCATATTCGCCCATGTATTGTCAGTATCGGCAGAGCCGAAACCGTAACTCATGGTCACTATTTCCGGAACATCCTCACGTATCCTGGCGTAGAGACGCTCCGTGAAGTCACGTGTCACATCCTGACCGGTACCGACGGGGAGTTCCACGGAAACCTGGAGACGTCCGCTGTCGCTCGCAGGGAAGAACTCTGTCTTCACGCTCGGTCCGAGCAGAGCCAAAGTGAGTACAAAAACCGCAACGGAACTTAGCACAACAACAGCTCTATGTGTTGTTGCCCATCCGATTATGCGTCCGTATGCGTTTGAAACCTTTTCGAGGAAGCGGTTCACAGGAGTGAATATGGCATTATGCAAACGGCCTGTCTTGGGACCTGCTTTGAGCCATTTCGAGCAAAGCATAGGCACGAGTGTGAGCGCAGCCGTAGTGGAAACTATCATTATTATGCTGACTATCCAGCCGAGCTGCCTGAACATAATCCCGGCAAGTCCGCTTATCATGGTAAGCGGCAGGAAAACACAGAGCATGGTCAGAGTGGATGCGATAACCGAAATCGCGACCTCCGATGTGGCGTGTACAGCAGCTTCTTTAGGTTTTTCCCCTCTTTCAAGATGCGTTGAAACGTTCTCCAGCACGACAATGGCATCATCCACAACCATACCTATGGCGATTGACAGCGCGGACATGGACACGATGTTGAGAGTGTTCCCTGTGGCGAAAAGATATACCAGCGAGGCAAGGAGGGCTATAGGTATAGACATGACTATGATGAATGTCGCACGCCATCTTCCGAGGAAGAAGAATACGACGAGCATCACCACGAAGAATGTTATGAGAATAGTCTCCTTGAGGGAATTAATGGTGTTTATAATATTGGTAGAACCATCCACGATGGTCTCTATCCGGACATCGGAAGGAAGTTTCGGACCTATCTCGTCGAGCTTCTTCTTTATTCCGTTTATCACGTTCACGGTGTTGGCTCCGGATTGCTTCTGAATCACAATCTGGGCGGAGCGTATGCCGTTTGTATAGGTCTCCTGCTGCTTTTCTTTCGCCCCGTCGCGGAGAGTCGCTATATCACGAAGACAGACGGTTTTCCCTGCAAAAGAGCCCACCACGATGTCAAGTATTTGCTGAGGATCGGTAAATTCTTTCTGCACACGCAGATTGAAAGAATTTGAACCTATATCTATGCTTCCCGAAGGAATATTCCTGTTTTCGGAAGCAATCAGTTGGGAAATGGCGCTTACCGAAAGTCCGTAAGCCTGCAATTTGTTGGGGTCGCAGTAAACCTGGATTTCACGTGTAGGAGCCCCGCTGACCGACACCGTTCCCACACCTTTGACACGTGCCAGGGCCGTACTTACCCTCTCGTCGAGGATTTGGTCAAGACCGGGGAGAGATTCTTCCGCCGTTGCGGAAAGAATCATCACAGGTATATCGTCTGCGCTGAATTTGAAGATAACCGGATTAGTCACTCCGTCGGGCAGCATGGAACTCACCATGCTCAACTTATCCCTGACTTCATTTGTTGCAGCTTCTATGTCTATTCCGTAGTTGAACTGAAGAGTAAGAAGGGAAACATTTTCCTTTGAATTGGAGGTAAGTTTCTTCAGATTGCTGACTCCGTTCAGGGAGTTTTCAAGGACTTTCGTCAGATTGGTTTCAATATCCGCGGCACTCGCACCGTTGTACGAAGACATCACCATAATGACATTGGCGTCAAAATCCGGGAACAGGGCTATTGAAGTCCTTACCAGAGAGAATACGCCGAGCACCATAAAGGCGATGAATACCAATGCGGTGGTGACGGGTCTTTCGACCGCTTTTCTGTATATACTCATTATTCTATTATTCTTACTGAATTACCGCTCTTCAGAGCTATATTTCCGCTGACGACCACATTTTCCCCCTCCTGTATGCCGGAAAGTATTTCATATCCGGAGCCTATGAGTCTGCCCACTTCCACGTTTCTTAATCTTGCAATATTGTTCTCGTCAACCACAAAAACGTAGCGTTGCCCTGCGCCTTGCATCTTCAGCACAGCCGCATCGGGAAGGACTATGCTGCGATTGACGCCGAACACGAGTTTGACTTTCGCATACATGCCGGGACGGAGCAACATATCGGTGTTTTCCACAAGCACTTCCACAAGGAAAGTATGGCTTGCCGCATCTATCGTGGGATATATGCGAACCACCTCTCCCTTGAAACTTATTCCCGGGAACGCCTCCACATTCACTACTGCTTCGTCGCCTTTCTTTACCTTGGTGTAATCGGACTCGGAGACGCCCACAAGGATTTTCACGGGAGTAATCTGCTGCACAGTGAAAAGAGGCAGCGACATTGCATACATATCCCCTGCATCGTAATTGCGGGCGGTGACGACACCGCTGACAGGAGAGCGCAGAATAGTGTTTTCAAGAAGATTCCTGTATGAGGACCTGCTCACTTTGCAGGCAAGTTCCATAGCTTCATAATCGGAGCGGGACACGCCTCCCTTTTCATAAAGCCCCTTGATACGGGACAGTTCCGTGGAGTCGTTGGTGAGTTTCATACGGGCCTGATCGAGTTGAAGTCTGTCCATCTCCGCGAGTATGCTTCCTTCCTTGACATAATCTCCCACCTCGACATTGATTTTGCGTATGCGCCCCGCCGATTGGGATACTATATTATTCGTTACATAAGCCTGCACGCTTGAAGAATATGTGCCGTCTACAGGCACTTGCGAATAAGACGCTTTCATTACTTTCACGTTACTTGCCGGCTCCGCAGGGGCTTGTTGTGTCTCCGATACGGATTCAACGCTTTTATTGGATTTTGGAGCACATGAGAGCAAGAGCAGGGATGCGGCTCCGAGAGTGATGATACTTATTTTCATTTTCTACTGATTTACTGTGTAATCCACGCCTAAATTCTGTTCAAGACCGGTTTTGGCTATAAGGAAATTATATATGCACTGAGAGGCGTTGAATTGCGCCTGCACGAGGGCAAGTTGTGCATCATTGAGGTCGGTAAGCGTGCTGCGTCCCACATTGTAGGATTTGGAAGCTATGTCATAAGCCTTGCGCGCGGTGGAAAGAGCGGCCTGTGCCGCAGTATAATTTTTCATACTCATTTCCATGGTCGTGAGATTCTGACGTATGGCTATCCGCAGCTGGCGCTCGGTATTTTTCTGCTGGAGTTTGAATTCGTCGTACTGCACTCTTGCCTGTTTCACCTGATTCAAACGCTTGCCTCCCGAAAATATGGGTATCTGGAGGCTGACCCCGACAAAAGAATAGGGCGACCAGCGGTACTCGCTGAACTTGAAATCATTTGCCATCGCATTGTAGGTGTAGGTAAATGAAAGTCCGAGAGAAGGAAGATAAGCCGCTTTCTGCACCCTTATCGCGCCTGCAAGCTGTTCTGCCTGTATTGCAAGCTGGCGCACCGTGGTATTCCTGTCGAGCGAAACGGAATCCCTGCTGTGTATGTCGTAGAACATCTGACCTGCAAAGTCCTCCAGCCTGCCTGCCACATCTATATTGCTGTCGAGCTCCACACCCATGACTGCTTTCAACTGCCATAAAGCAAGTTCAATCGAGGATTCGGCGTTATAGAGATTGGGAATAGAACTCTGGAGAGTTCCCATAGAGCGGGTGTATTCGAGTTCGGATGCCTTTTGGGCATTGTATTTCATCGCAACGAGCTTGTAGTTCTCAAGCGCATTCGCAAAAACATCTTCATAGACTTCTTTGGTCTGTTTTGCAATGAGCACGGCAAAGAATGCCTGCTTGACCTGAGAGACCATATCAAGTCTTGAAGAGCGTGCCTTTTCCACTGCGAGCTCCACATCCTTTCCGCTAAGTCTGATGCTTTCCCAAAGCTGTAAATTCACCAGAGGCATGGAGGCGCTCAAGCCCGCGCTCCAAGTATTCCAACGACCCACCGAGAAGCCCTCGTTGGAACTTGAAGACTTATCGTCGGCAGGGGCGGGATCAGGGAATTTAAGCCCCGGATGCTGAGCATAGAGAGGGAGCAGATACGAGGCGAGAGTCTCGCCTATCATCGCCCCGAAATTGAATCCGTCCCCGTCCATATACATCACCTGTTTTTTGATGGTGCGCTGGAAGGATGCGGAACCGTCGACCTGAGGGAGCAGAGCGGCGTAAGTTCCTTTACGGGCATAGCCTGTACGCTCTATTTCCTTGTCCGCTACTTTGACAGCAACATTCTCGCTCAAAGCTACTTTGAGAGCATCCTCAAGGGTGAGGACTGTGGCGGCGCTGTCCGGACTTTGCGGCCTGTACAGAGAACTGTCGATGCTTTCGAGAACGCGTTCTTTCGGCATTAACTGCCCGAAAGCCCCTTGCGTAATCAATAGCAGAGAGCCGCAAACAAATAATAACTTCTTCATTTAATACACTAAAAACTAACTTTCAATTAAATCTTTCTCGCAGGGATTTTCCGCATATAAGCATAGACCAGAAAGCCTATACCTATTAGTATGAAAGGTATGGAGAGAATCTGTCCCATGTCAAGAGCCATATTCACTTCAAATTCGACCTGAGGCTCTTTGATGAACTCGATAAGGAAACGCATTCCGAAGCAGCCGACAAGGAAAAGTCCTATGAAGGTCCCGCGGTATACTTTATCCAAACGCTTGTTGTACAGAATTACAAGTATTATACCCAGTATCAGATAAGAAAGCGCTTCATAAAGCTGTGTAGGATGCTTTGGCTGGGTCTCTCCCACTCTTTCAAAGATAAAGCCCCAAGGCAGGGTGGTCACATCTCCGTAAATCTCCGAATTCATGAGGTTTCCGAAGCGTATGAAAGCCCCGGCAAAAGCCGTGGCGATAGCCAGATGGTCCAGCAGCCACACCGTGTCGAAGTTATATTTCCTGCCATACTTGCGGGCGAACCATATCATTGCAAGGATGAGCGCGACAGCCCCTCCATGGCTGGCAAGACCGCCTTTCCATGGCTGGAAAATCTCAAGAAAACCTTTGAGACTGCCGAAATAATAGTCCGGCTGGTAGAATATGCAATGCCCCAGACGCGCGCCTACCAATGTCCCTATCAAGAGAGTATAGAGAAGCGGGTCTATGACTTTGTCCGCAGGAATACCCTCGCGCTGGAAAAACCTGCGGAATATATAATAACCGAGTATAAAGCCGCTGACAAAGAGCAGTCCGTACCACCTGACGGTTATGCCTCCTAAATGGAAAATATCAGGATTGACGTTCCAATGCACATATAATAAGTCCGACATGTTGTAATAATTTTTACCGATTTTGCAAATTTAGATAAAAAAACTCGCATTCAAACAATTGACGCGAGCTTTTATCCTATACGGAATTTCTACTCCTTTTTGTGATTCTTCATTTTGCGGAACTGCTCACGGCGGAACAATTCTTCTCCTATGAGGAGTTTTGCGCGTTGTTCCGCATTCAGTATTCCGGAAAATTCTTTCAGAATACTTGAATGGAATTCCAGCGCCTTGATTTGCGCCTCGATATAAACATTTGTAAGCCTCACTATCTCCTCTTCATCTTTTTTCTCTTCCACGGCACGCGAAAGTTTGTGAAAAGCCTTCATCTGTGCCATCATAGCCTGTCCTCTCTTCTCATCGAACGCCTTGTACAGGGCTGTAAATTTTGCCGCATCGGCCTCTTCCAGAGAAAGGGACTCAAGCAGAAATTCCAATTTTTGCGCCTGCATTTTCTCAAAAAAATCCTTATGCCCGATTTTGTCCCGCCGGGAAAAAGCGGGGGCGCTGATAAGGAGGGCGATTGCGGATATAATGATTATTTTCGCAGTTCTCATAACACTACTCATTTACATTGTCAAAGTATTCTTCGAGCGAGACTTCGGATGAAGCCGCAGCCTGCTCGAAAGCATTGTATAAGGAATATGACTGAGGAAGGGAATCGGCGTAGAGCAACTGCTCATACACATAGTCCTGGTTGTAGGACGCTTTCTGTGCAGTGCTTTTCAGTATTGCAAAGCCTCCTGCCGCAACGGCGACAATACCTCCGGCAAGAGCGAGGTAAGCGGCAGCCCCATGCTTAGGGGCGGTTTTACGACTTCGCGGGATGGACATCAGGCGCTCCTGCAACTGTCCGAAATACCCATCCGGCACGCTGTAGGCATCCTTTCTGCAAAACTCGTGTAATGTATCCTTTTCTCTAAACATATTCACTTCTTTAGACATAATTTGTGTGGAAAGGTTTAATCTCCGGTTAATTTATTTTTGAGTATAGCCTTGATTTTCTCATAGGCTATGTGGTAGGAGCTTTTCAGAGCGCCTATCGAGGTGCCTGTGATTTCGGAGATATGCTCGTATGACAGGTCCTCGAAGTAGCGCATGTTGAAAACGGCACGCTGTTTTTGCGGCAGCGTCTGTATGGCTTTGCTCAAAGCGCGCTGCAGCTCGTCGCCGTTGAAATAGGGGTCTTCGTCTATTTTACGCTCCATTTCCTCCGTGAGGCTCTTGAATTGCAGCACGGAACGTACTTTCTGTCTGGCGAGGAAATTGAGGGTTTCGTTGGTGGCTATGCGGTAGAGCCATGTGAAAAGCTGCGCCTCCGCCCTGAATGACGGAAGTGCAGCCCATACTTTCATGAAAATTTCCTGGAGGAGATCGTCGGTGTCTTCGTGGGAGCAGACAAGCCTGCGCACGTGCCAGTAGAGACGTCCGCTGTAAGCTTTGACTATTGCATCGAATGCCTGCTCCGCGCCTGCTTCCCTGAGAAGTCTGACAATCTCATTATCGGACATTTATTTGCATTTAATGACTTCGAGTGCGGCGGAGACTATGTGCCCGGCGTCAAGTCCGTATGCTTTCATGAGCTCTGAGGGAGAGCCTGACTGACCGAACTTGTCTGCGCCGTTGATGTAGCGGAGCGGAGTCGGGCACTTCTCTGAAAGCAGTCCTGCAAGGCACTCGCCAAGACCGCCTGCCATGTTGTGTTCCTCTGCGACAACGGCGCAGCGCGTCTTGCGAACTGAAGCGAGCACTGTTTCCTCATCGAGGGGTTTGATTGTGGCGACATTGATCACCTCTGCCTTGATCCCTTCGGATGCAAGCGTGTCGGCGGCAAGAAGAGCCTCCCATACAAGGTGCCCGCAAGCGAAAATCGTCACGTCCTTACCCTCTTCGAGAAGATACGCCCTGCCTATTTCAAAAGGCTCGTCGGCAGCGGTAAAGTTGGGAACGGAAGGACGCCCGAAACGGAGGTACACCGGCCCCTCATATCTTACTGCCGCAAGTGTTGCCTGGCGGGTCTGGTTGTAGTCGCAAGGGACTAATACACACATGCCCGGGACGGCGCGCATAAGCGCTATGTCCTCCATGGTCTGGTGCGTAGCCCCGTCCTCTCCGAGAGTAATTCCCGCATGGGAAGATGCAAGTTTGACATTAGTGTGACCGTAACCCACTTCTTGGCGTATCTGGTCGTACACGCGGCCTGTGATAAATTCCGCAAATGAGCCGCAGAAAGGAATTTTCCCGGTGAGGGCAAGTCCTGCTGCCACGCCTACCATATTCGACTCGGCGATTCCGCACTGAATGAATCTTTCAGGGAACTCTTCTGCGAAAGCGTCCATTTTGAGAGAGCCTTTGAGGTCGGCCGTCAATGCGAGGACATTCCCGTTCTCACGTCCGGCTTCGAGCAAGCCCTGACCGAATCCGCTGCGGGTGTCTTTTTTTCCTGTATCTGTATATTTCATATCCTTAAAAATCGCCAAGAGTTTCTTTAAGTTGCGCCATCGCAGCATCGCACTGCTCCTGTGAAGGCGCTTTCCCGTGCCATTTATGAGTCCCTGCCATGTAATCTACGCCGTGCCCCATTTCTGTTCTGAAAAGTATCATTGTAGGCGTTCCCTTGTGGAGTTTCGCCTCGTTGAATGCATGGAGTATATTAATGAAGTCGTGACCATCGGCTACAATAACGTGCCAGCCGAAGCTGCGCCATTTCTCGTCCAGATGCTCTATTCCAGTAATGGTGTTAATCGGGCCGTCAATCTGTTGGCCGTTCCAGTCCGTAAAAGCTATGAGATTGTCGAGCTTATGGTGCAGAGCGAACATGCCTGCTTCCCAAATCTGTCCTTCTTCGCTCTCGCCGTCACCGCAAAGGCAATAAACCTTGTGCTTGTCGCCGGAGAGCTTTTTCCCGAGGGCAATGCCTGCGGCGCATGAAAGTCCCTGACCGAGCGAGCCTGAAGGCTGCACCACCCCGGGGAGCCCGTGCTCCACCGAAGGATGACCCTGAAGCTTGCTGCCGAACTGACGAAGTGTGCCGAGAAGTTCCTTAGGGAAATATCCTGCACGCGCGAGTACGGAATAATAGACAGGAGCCAAGTGCCCGGCAGACAGGATGAACTCATCCTGGTCGCATCCTATGCGTTTCCAAGTCTGCGGGTCATGCTCCATAACCCCGAAGAAAAGGGCAGTCATCACGTCGGTGATGCCAAGAGAGCCGCCCGGATGCCCTGATTTTGCCTTGCAGACCATCCTGACTATATCTCTTCGCACCTGACTTGCAACGGACTGTAATTTTTCAATATCTGCCATAGTTATTCTTTGATTGCAGCCACACCCGGAAGTTCCTTGCCTTCAAGAGCTTCAAGCATAGCACCGCCGCCGGTGGAAACATAACTTACTTTATCCGCATATCCCATCTGAGTGACAGCTGCAACGGAGTCTCCGCCCCCGACGAGCGTGTATGCACCTTTTGCCGTAGCCTCTGCAAGGTCTTCCGCAATCTGAAGAGTGCCTTTTGCAAATTTCTCAATTTCAAATACGCCTACAGGACCGTTCCAGACTATTGTCTTGGAATCAAGTATGATTTTTTTCCAGTTTTCAAGAGTCTTGGGGCCTGCGTCCACGCCTTCCCAGCCCTCCGGGATATTGAAAGAATCCACAAGTTGGGTGTTCGCCTGCGCGCTGAAATCGTCAGCCACGAGGGTCTGTACAGAAGTGGAAAGATTCACTCCTCTCTCTTTTGCCTTTGCCATTATTTCGAGAGCATCGGGAATAAGCTCATCCTCGTGCAGGGAGTTGCCTATCTTGCCGCCCTGCGCCTTGATGAAGGTATAGCCCATGCCTCCTCCGATGATGAGGTTGTCCACTTTCTCGACAAGGTTTTTGAGAACTTCAAGCTTGCTTGACACCTTGGAGCCGCCTATAATTGCGGTGAAAGGACGTTTTGCATTCTTGAGGACATTGTCGACAGCCTTTGTTTCATTTTCCATCAGATAACCGAACATCTTGTCATTAGGGAAATATTTGGCAATGAGAGCGGTGGAAGCGTGAGCGCGGTGGGCGGTGCCGAATGCGTCATTGATATAGCAGTCTGC
>CAUUCY010000029.1:0-20384 GCA_963543835.1 uncultured Bacteroidales bacterium | reverse complement strand
ACGTATTCACCGCGCCATGGCTGATGCGCGATTACTAGCGAATCCAGCTTCGTGGAGTCGGGTTGCAGACTCCAGTCCGAACTGAGATGACTTTTTAAGATTTGCGCGCCGTCGCCGGCTGGCTTCCATCTGTAGTCACCATTGTAACACGTGTGTCGCCCCGGACGTAAGGGCCGTGCTGATTTGACGTCATCCCCACCTTCCTCGCACCTTGCGGTGGCAGTATCTCCAGAGTGCCCGGCATAACCCGATGGCAACTGAAGACGGGGGTTGCGCTCGTTATGGCACTTAAGCCGACACCTCACGGCACGAGCTGACGACAACCATGCAGCACCTTCACAGGAGTCCCGAAGGGCCTCAACATCTCTGTATCGTTCTCCTGCAATTCAAGCCCGGGTAAGGTTCCTCGCGTATCATCGAATTAAACCACATGTTCCTCCGCTTGTGCGGGCCCCCGTCAATTCCTTTGAGTTTCAACCTTGCGGTCGTACTCCCCAGGTGGATAACTTATCGCTTTCGCTTGGCCACCGACACTATATCGCCGGCGGTTAGTTATCATCGTTTACAGCGTGGACTACCAGGGTATCTAATCCTGTTTGATACCCACGCTTTCGTGCCTCAGCGTCAATACCTGCTTCGTGAGATGCCTTCGCAATTGGGGTTCTGAGTAATATCTATGCATTTCACCGCTACACTACTCATTCCTCCCACGGCAACAGGATTCAAGTCATGCAGTTTCAAAGGCAGCGGCGGAGTTGAGCCCCACAATTTCACCTCTGACTTGCACAACGGCCTACGCACCCTTTAAACCCAATAAATCCGGATAACGCTTGCATCCTCCGTATTACCGCGGCTGCTGGCACGGAGTTAGCCGATGCTTATTCGAACGGTACTCTCATCGGTCTACACGTAGACCTTATTGCTCCCGCTCAAAAGAAGTTTACGATCCATAGGACCTTATTCCTTCACGCGGCATGGCTGGTTCAGGCTTGCGCCCATTGACCAATATTCCTCACTGCTGCCTCCCGTAGGAGTCTGGACCGTGTCTCAGTTCCAGTGTGGGGGATCTTCCTCTCAGAACCCCTAGACATCGTTGCCTTGGTGAGCCGTTACCTCACCAACCAGCTAATGTCACGCGAGCCCAGCCGTATCTGACGAATCTTTCAAACACACGTCAGGAGACATGTGTTGTTATGGGGTATTAGGCGACGTTTCCATCGGTTATCCCCCTGATACGGGAAGGTTGCTCACGCGTTACGCACCCGTCCGCCGGTCGCCGACAATGTATTGCTACATCTCGATGCCCCTCGACTTGCATGTGTTAAGCCTGCCGCTAGCGTTCATCCTGAGCCAGGATCAAACTCTTCTTTGTATATAAATATATCTTAGCCTGTCCTGACAATTCATTCCTATTAAAAGAAATCAACGCTCTCGTTTTTATCTTGTTCTCGGTACTTGATTGTACTTCCTTCCAGTTTTTTCAATGAACGGCTCCGTTATTTCCGAAACGGGCTGCAAAGATACGCACTTTTTTTATTCTACCAAATTATTTCCTTTAATTTTTTCTTTATTTCACCTCGTTCCAGCCCAAAGCCCGGCATGAAGGATACAAGCGTCAGGCAGAATGACTTACTCTCTGATTAAGGCAACAACTTTGGTAATCCTGCCCTTTGAAGAAGACTTGAGAACAACGGAAGTGCTGCCCGGCGCGTTATCGCTCTGCCAGATGTACCTCGCATTTTGACGGAATTAGGGACGAAGCCGCTTTCCATACCGAAACTGAAAATCACAGGCTGATCGTTTGCAGTAATAAATTTATTCGACAGCTTCAGTCCGGAGAAATTGTGCAAGGTCTTGAAGCCATTGAAGCCCTGGTGAAAATAAGGCCAGCCATTGACTGTCTGCAAGCCTGAGACATAGACCTTGGAGTCGCTATTGTCCTTATTTGTCTTGAACTTGCAGCTTTTGCTGTCGGAAAGTGACAAGGATACCTTGAACTTGGCAAAACGAGTACCTTTTTCCTCAAAAGTGCCTGCGGCAAGGAAAGGAATATACTCATATTCTTTGGGGACCACGGGGGCTTCATTGACGGGAATCAAAGAGACCGAGATTGTATTATTGCGGTAATTCAGTTCAAAAGAAAGGCTTATTATAGTGTCTTGTACCTCTTCTAACTTGAGAGAAATCTTCCCGATATTGGTAACAGCACCCAATCAATCCGTCTATCCCCCTAAGCTGAATGCTGTTGTCCATGTAATGTGGATCAACCACATCTCCTTTTACCGCTAACTTTATGTTGCAGCGGTAAGCCATAGGGATACGGAGTGTCATAGTATCAACATAGACAGACTTGGAATCAAAAACTGCAGACCTTGCAGAAGAAGCATTAGCAAAGTCCCCGATAGCAATAGAATCATCTGCATAATTGGCGTCTCCAACCGACGGCAAATAAAAATGAGAGTCTGCAGCAAATGATGCCAAGCTGTCTTTTCGTTGATATTTATTTTCGGAAGCAAAAACAAGTCTGCCCGCGCTGCCACAAAGAAGCAACGCGACCGTTAAAAACTCTATTATTGCTCTACTTTTCAAAATCTGATTTTGTAAACAATGCACCCGAAATATTTTCGTAATTTCCCGCAGCATACTAAAGACACCGAAAACAAAGTTTCTCTAAATATTCTTGGGCATAGTCTTTCGATAGCAGTTCGGCTTGTGAAAATCTATCGGGGCGTTTTCGTGTCCGCAAAGTTAGGTATTCGACAAATAAGCATAAATAAAGAAACTACTCAAATCGTACAAAAACGCATAAAAATAGTAAAAATTTCCATTTTAGATTGCTGAAACGTAAAAGCTTTTGGTCCATAATTGTCAAAACGTAAATTTTAGGATTTAGCGGGTTTGTCAGATTAAATAATTTCATTATCTTTACTTCCCAATATGTGAAAACACATCGATGCTTACGGGATTTTTAATTCTCCTTCCGAGTCTGACGGCTTTCGGTGTCTTTGCCAGATTGAAATTAAAAAAGCAAAAGACCCATTCGACAATAGCGATGTCGAATATAATTTTCATGGGTGCATTGTATTTGCTTGCTGATGCTTTTTACATAATGCCGACAAGTAATTACCGTGTGGTGATTGCCGCAGACACGGCTTCCCAGTTCATCAAACTGTTCAATCCTCCCGCAATATATATGTTGGTAAGGGCTTTCTCCGGCAAAAGGAGTATAGGATTAGGCTACACGATGTTGTATTTGCCCGGAGTAATCTTGGGGGCGGCAGCCGTGGTTCTATATTCCCTGATGGGAAGTTCCGCCAAGGATTTCATAATGGAAATGGATTTGACGGGAGGGCATCCTCTTGATTACAATTACGGAGTATACCGCACATATATATACCTGTGCCGCTATGGGGCAAGCGTTCTCGCGATAACGGAAATCATTATGATAATTGCATACAGCTTGCGCATTATGCTGAAAAACGGTTTCAGGTTCTCAGGCGTCCGTGCTTTCTTCAAGTCAAAAAAGAATTCACCGCTTAACACAAGTCTTTTCCTGCTCATAATGCTGCTGACACTGTGCGTCCTCAAAGGATGTATGGGGCGTCAGTTTCTGATGATGCACCCGGAACTTTCCTGCACATTATCGCTGATAATCACGATTACTATCGGCACGGGAGCCTATGCAGGGTCTTCTTTCAGCGAGAAGGAGGTGGTTATCTCAAGCCTTTGGAATACACCGGAAGCAGTTATAGAGAAAGAAACGCCCGCAATAAGCAACTCCGCGGGGAAACAGATAGTAAGCAGCCGCCGCAGAGCGCAGATAAACGAAGAATTTCATAATTTTTTCGTTGTAGGGCAGGCTTTTCTCGATCCGGGAATAAGTCTGGAGAGCATATGCGAAGAACTGAAAATAAACAGGACCTACATTTCCGCATATCTGAACAACGAATACGGCATGACATTCAGGCATTTCTTGAATAAGAACAGAATAGAATATGCCAAGGACATGATGAGGAAAAATCCCGGGATTTCCCTCGAAGCGATAGCGAAAGGCAGCGGCTTTCTAAGCACTTCACAATTCAACAAGAAGTTCAAGGAACTCGAAGGAATCACACCGGGGGCCTGGAGCAAACATCTCATATAATATTGCCTAAAACATAAAAAACAGAGTGTCAAACCACACATTGTGGCAAAAGCCCGTTTTGTGTGGTTAAATTTTATGCTGTACCGAAAGCCTTTAATAAATTCGGTGCATGAGAATTTACCTTTATATAATAGTAACAGTGCTTGCCGCTGCAATTCAGGCATGTACGCCTCTTGAAAGGGATCTGAGCCGGGCTCAAGTGGTCGGGTGGGACAAACGCGCAAAGAGCAGAGGACAAGATTCGGGGAAAGAAAAAGGCAAGACAAGGACATATCAAATATGGACGGCTTTAGTGGAATATCCCGAGGGCTACGACTGGAGGCTCAATGCAGAGTGGCGCAGCGTGGAGTCCAAGATACATCTGCTGTGCGACGGGAAAGAACAGTTATGCTTCAGTGCCGGTCCCAAAGGCATGGGAGATGCCGAAAACAATATTATAATGGACGGGCATATATACTGCTTCAAGGCGGATGACAGGCAAACCCTGATTTCCAAAGACAGTCTGCTGCTTCTGCGATATCCCTCACGCGAATTTATCAAAGGCTTTATAATTAAAGACGGAGAGATATGGACTTTGGGCGCGCACAGGGGGAAGGACGGTTTTACGCTGCGCAAAGGAGGGAGAGAAGTGCTCTCGCGCGACGAGGGAAACATCTCGGGAGGTATGGGAGAAGCAAAAAGCGGGATATCAGGCGCGTTGTATATGGACAGGGGGAGACTTTGCTTCTGCTACAATGTGTGGAAAAAGGATAAAAGAGTCTGGTATCTGGTGCAGGACGGTGTGGAAGACGAGTTGAACAGCGATTCTGAAATACGGGAAGTCTGCATAGACAACGGGAAACTCCACCGCATAGAGACGGGCGGGGCGATATACAGCGAGAGGGTGATTGTGGAGGACGAGCAGTGGATTCCGCCAAGAGCGAAGCAAGAGGGAAATGCTTTCGATTTAGGCTTTGTCAGAGGCGCGGAATCCATTGCCATAAGCGCAAAAAACCTCAACCGTAGCACTTCAAGGATAACTCATTCACTTTGGTACAAGGGAGAAAGAAAATGTTGTTTTGAGGGAGTAGAAGCAATCTTATTCAATGGAGAGGACTGCGTTGGAATCTCGAACGGCCGGATGGGTAATTTGAAAATAAAGACAGGCTCAAAGGAAATGGACTTCGGCAGCTGTTATCTGGCAAGCGAACGCTGCGTGGCTTTCGACCCCGAGTCGAAAGGAGTGTATGTTGCCGCCACGAGCGAGGGAGGCGGTGCTTTTGTCGCCCGCAACGAGAAAATAATCAGCACATTCAAAGTGAACGGTTATGTGAGCAGTATCGAAGTGCGGGAGACATATAAATAATAATATTATGGTAAAGGTGTTCGGCGCAAAGTGCATAGGCATTGATGCCCTGCGCGTGATGGTGGAAATAACGATAGAGCCGGGTATAGGAGTACACATGGTAGGACTCTGCGACACGGCTGTAAAGGAAAGCCTGCTAAGGACCATAACGGCTCTGCAATCCATAGGATTCAGAATCCCTGGGAAGAAAATAGTCCTAAATCTGGCACCTGCAGACCTTCATAAAAACGGCAGCGGATATGACCTCCCTATAGCCATAGGCATACTCGCAGGCTCCGGGCAGATTGAGGGAAGCCGTCACGAGAGATTCATGATAATGGGAGAATTGGGTCTTGACGGCTCTGTGAGGGATATCCAAGGGGCGTTGCCTATAGCGGAACTTGCCATAAAAGAGGGATTCAAGGGTCTTATATTGCCAATAAATTCTGCTCTCGAATGCATTGATATGCACGAAACAGAGATATATGGAGTCAAAACGCTGGAAGAAGTCATAGAAATAATAAGCGGCAGCGAAAAAGCCTCTTCATATCTTATATGGAACAGCACGGAATATTCCTCGGAAATCAAGGAGAGCAATGTAAGCGATTATATGGATTTCAGCGAGGTGATAGGGCAGGAAAGCGCAAAGAGAGGGATAGAGATAGCAGCAGCAGGAGGACATAATGTCATAATGGTGGGAAGCCCCGGGAGCGGAAAGAGTTCCCTTGCAAAGGCAATGGCAGGAATACTACCTCCCATGTCGCACGAGGAGTCGGTATCGACGAGTAAAATTTATTCCGTGGCAGGGAAAGGAAGCCTCAGAAGAGGCCTGATGCGCCAAAGACCCTTCCGCTCGCCTCACTACAGCGCATCTCTCGCGGCGATAATAGGCGGCGGAGGGGGAGATTATATACTCCCGGGAGAAATCTCCCTTGCACAAAACGGAGTACTTTTCCTCGACGAGTTCTCTCTTATGCCAAAATCCGTAATAGAGGCTCTCAGAGCACCTTTGGAGGAGCGCAACATAACTATTTCCCGCCTGCGGGGGAAAGTGAAATTTCCTGCTTCATTCATGCTTGTCGCCGCTGCCAACCCCTGTCCCTGCGGTTATTTCGGAGAGGGGGAACGCTGCACCTGCACCCCTGCACAACGTCTCAACCATTTGTCCCGCTTGAGCGGCCCCATTCTCGACCGTATAGATATACAGTTGAGAATTACAAGCATTCCCGCCTCTCTGCTCGTAAACGCCAAAAAGTCGCGTTCACAAAGGGAGACGAGCGCAAGCGTGGCAGAAAGGGTGGGAAGGGCCCGGGAGATTCAGAAATTGCGTTTCGGGAGCGAGCCTATTTACACGAACGCGGAGATGAATTCGCGCCAAATCGGCAGTTTCTGCCCGCTCTCGGAGGAGTGCAACACAACGATGCAGAAAATAATGGAGAAAATGGAGCTATCCGCACGCGCTTTCTCCCGCATAATAAAACTCGCAAGGACTATAGCGGATCTTGAGAGCGCCTCCGATCCCCTGTTATGGACTGCCGGAGGAAGTCTGAAAAAAGATGCCGCCATTCACCCCATACGCCCCGAGCATCTTCTGGAGGCGGCAAGTTTCCGCTTTCTGGACAGACAGAAGCAATAATAATTTTGCTTGTTTCATATTAAACGAGTAAATTTGTTGCATATAAGACATTGCCATAGATATGTATAAAAGAGTTCTTTTGAAAATCAGCGGAGAAAGCCTCGGAGGCAGAACGGGGAAAGGCATTGACGAGCAGTCATTGAACGCGACGGCCGCAGAAGTGGCGGAAGCTGCCAAAGCCGGACTCCAAGTTGCGATTGTAAACGGAGGAGGAAATATCTTTCGCGGTCTGCAAGGTGTGGGGAAGGGTTTTGACAGAGTGAACGGAGACAAGATGGGCATGCTCGCAACTGTGATAAACTCTCTCGCGCTCGCAATGGCGATACGCTCCCAAGGAGTGCAGGCAGAGGTGTTCACGGCTACGCCAATGGAACCTATAGCACGTTATTATGTGCGTGATGCGGTTGTGAAGCTCTTGGAAGAGGGTGGAGTCGCTCTCATCGCCGGAGGCACGGGAAATCCTTTCTTTACTACAGACTCCGGTGCGGCTCTAAGGGCCCTTGAAATCGGTGCCGATGCACTCTTGAAAGGCACGCGTGTGGACGGAGTATACACAGCCGATCCGGAGAAAGACCCCGCTGCCGTGAAATTTGAAGAGCTGAGTTTTGAAAAAGCAATCTCGGAGCATCTGAAAGTCATGGACAGAACGGCATTTGCGCTTTGCGAGGAGGGGAAGATGCCTATAATAGTGTTCGACATGAACGAGCACGGCAATCTGAAGAGAATACTTAACGGAGAAAAAGTAGGAACATTAGTACACGTATAAACTTATATCCAGGATTATGATAACCGACAGAGTAAAAGAAATCATTGGCGGGGCAAGCGAAAAGATGCAGACCGCCGTTGCATTCCTCGAAGAGGACCTCAAAACATATCGCGTTGGCAAAGCCAATCCGTCAATACTCAATAACGTTGTCGTTGATTATTACGGCACGCCCACCCCGGTGTCTCAGGTCGCTTCAATAACCACTCCCGACGCCCGCACAATTGCGATACAGCCTTGGGAGAAGAGCCTTATCCAGAAAATTGAAAAGGCGATCATCGATGCCAACGTGGGTCTGAATCCTCAGAACAACGGAGAGACTATACGCTGCGCCGTGCCGCCTCTCACGGAGGAGCGCCGCAAAGAACTCATCAAAAAGGCGAAAGCTGCCGGCGAGAACGCCAAAATAGTTGTGCGCAACGCACGTCGCGACGCCGTGGACCTGCTCAAAAAAGCGCAGAAAAACGACGGGCTTTCAGAGGACACGGAGAAAGAGGGTGAGGATGAAATTCAAAAACTTACCGACAGGAAAATCAAGGAAGTCGACGAACTTGTGGCAGCAAAAGAAAAAGATATTCTTACTGTATAATCAAGTCCGCTTGACGGCTTTCATGAGAGCGTCGGAGAAATCCAGACGCTCTTTTTCGTCCACGAAATCCACTCTTACAGGGATCTGGAACAGGCGTTTTCTAATTTCTTCGGTGACGTGAGGGCAATCCAATATCCTCTGTGCATCCTTTTCCGTGGTAACTATAATGGCAGTAGGGAAGGAGCGTGCGGCAGCATTGATTTCCCGCATATCGTGCTTGCGGAAACGGTGATGGTCGGAATATGCGAAACGCGCAACCTGACGATATTTTCCGCCGAGAGCGCCCCTCAACTGCGTATCATTGGCTATACCGGAGAAAAGAATAAGCTGGGTGGAATATAAATAGTGCGGATCGCACTCGGGAAAGACCGGGGCAAGATTTTCGTAAGTCAAGCCGGTAAAAAACACTTCCGGGAGCTTTTTTGAGTATTTAAGTATGCGCTTGCGCCAATCTTCCCGCTCCTGCAGGCTGATTTCGTATTCGCATTTGCTGACAATCACAATGTCCGCATCCGCAACGCGGCACGGGAGGTCGCGCAGGCGTCCCAAAGGCAGAAGTTCGTCTTTATCTATGGGACGCCGGGAATTTATCAGAAGAATGTTCAGTGAAGCCTTGAGTTTTCTATGCTGGAAAGCGTCGTCGAGAATTATTATATCCGCTTTCCCGCGGTCGACGAGTTTGCGGCAGCCCCCAACTCTGTCGGCATCCACGGCAACGGTGATTTCGGGGAATTTGCGGCATATCTGCAAAGGCTCGTCTCCGAAAAGCGAAGCGGGACCTTCAGGAGAGACTTCGAGATAAGCCTTGCCCTTGCGCTTGTACCCCCTCGAAAGAACGGCGATTTTTTTGCCACTCCACTCCCCCGAGTCCTGAAGAAGCCTTATTATCATCTCAGTGTGCGGAGTCTTGCCTGTCCCCCCTGCAGTTATGTTGCCCACACAAATGGTGGGGACTTGGGGGATTTCAGTGACTTTATGCCACAATATCTGACGGTCATAGAGGAAATGCCTGAGCTTCAGACCCAGGTAATAAGGAAAAAGAATGAACTTTGAAATCATCTGCGCTCTCGATTAGTGGCACAAAATTACGAAAAGCCGTAAAATCAAACAAGTCTCGATATCACATCGAGACTTGTTCTTAATTCTAACCTAAAATTTAACCTATGAAAAAACTATTCGATTTAGGTTATTGCGAATATCGTGCCACAACCATAAATCATGAAAATATTTTTGAAAAGACGGGCAAAGTGACATAAGATACAGAATTTGTAAGATGCCCGGTAGGGTTTGAAAGATAATTGTTGGGAATTTGCAAGATTCAACTTATATTTGCACTTGCTTTATGCTTAATGAAATTAATTAAATAAATCCATGTTCATATTTAATTCATCAATCGGAAAGAAGTTCATCCAAAGTATCAGTGGCGCTTTCCTCATTATCTTCCTTATCGTTCACGTGACTATCAATTTCTTCTCCGTGATCGATTCATTCACGGGTAAATATGGCGTTGTCGCCGCTGACGAAAAGCTGTTCAGCGCGGGCGACGGTCTTTTCAAGTTAGGCTGCGATTTCATGTCCACCCCAGTAATCTCCATTATGGTTCCCGTACTGGCGCTGGGCTTCCTCATCCATATAATATATGGTTGCTGGCTCACCTGGCAGAACATCAGGGCGCGCGGCGGTTACAAAAGATATGAAGTTCCAAGCAAGGCAGCTGCGGATTCGTGGGGTGCTAAGAATATGTTTGTACTCGGAATTGTAGTGCTCGGATTCATCGCTTATCACCTGACACATTTCTGGGCAAAGATGCAGCTTCCGGAACTTCTGGGGATAGGTGAGTTTGAGAACAATCCTTACCTGCTTCTCCAAATGACCTTCGGCACATGGTGGGCGCTCTGTCTTTACATAGTATGGTTCGTCGCTCTGTGGATTCACCTTACACACGGCTTCTGGAGCATGTTCCAGACCATAGGCTGGAGCGGCAAGCTGTGGATGAAGAGACTCAAGGTGATAGGCGTTATCGTGGCAAGCCTTATATGCTTGGGCTTCGTGGCAACTGCGGTAAACGCATTCGTTCAGGCACAGATAAATCCTCTGTTTTAATCGGGATTTTCATGATATACAGCTTGGGCGTTTCCTCCGGGGGACGCCTAATTTTTATTTTTGTTTGGTCAAGTTGTTTTTTTTTACTACCTTTGTCGCCCCTGTAAAAGTCAGGGAACGCAACATTTTTATTTATTAACCATTAAAAAATCAAGACAGTGGACACACAAAGTTACAAGACAGTCAGCCTCAACAAGGCAACTGTACAGAAAGAGTGGGTCGTCATTGATGCTACCGATTTGGTGCTCGGCCGTCTTGCTTCCAGGCTTGCGCTTGTCCTTCGCGGCAAGAACAAACCGGGCTTCACCCCTCACGTGGATTGCGGTGACAACGTCATCGTGGTAAATGCCGAGAAGGTGATTCTCAAAGGCAAGAAGATGACAGATCGTGTTTACTCTCGCTACACCGGCTATCCGGGTGGCCAGCGTTACACCACGCCAAAGGAGATACTCGAGAAGAGACCTACTGAATTGATTAGGATGGCAGTTAAGGGTATGCTTCCTAAGACACGTCTTGGCGACGACATTCTCGGCAACCTGCATATTTATGCCGGACCGGAGCATCCTCACCAGGCACAGAACCCTAAGGTAATTACATTAAAAGAACTTTAAACAGAGCAAATGGAACAGACACACGCCCTTGGAAGACGTAAAGCAGCCGTGGCTCGCGTTTATGTCGTAGCAGGAAAAGGCAATATCGAAATCAACGGCCGTCCCCTCGAAAATTATTTCGCAGAGGAATCTCTCCGTTATATCGTAAACCAGCCTTTTGAAGTTACGAAGACTGAAGGTCAGTTTGACGTGAAGGTAAACCTCTTAGGAGGCGGTATCAAAGGTCAGGCTGAAGCAGTGAGACTTGGCATTTCCCGCGCACTTTGCGAGATTGACGCCGAGGCTTACCGTCCGGCGCTCAAGGCAGAAGGTTTCCTCACCCGCGACTCCCGCGAGGTCGAGAGAAAGAAACCGGGACAGCCTGGCGCACGTAAACGCTTCCAATTCAGTAAACGTTAGTTTATTATCGCTGTTTTTACAACAGGTACAGTTGCGGTTTGAAACCATTACCATTTAGTGGTTGCCGCACTGCGGAAAAGGAAGGAGACCGACAAGGTCGTTACTCCTCCTTGAAGAAAAGAGGCCCTGACGGGCACAAAAAACAAAGAAAACAATTAAAACAATGTCAAGAACAAATTTCCAAGAATTGCTTGATGCAGGAGTTCACTTCGGCCACCTCGCCCGTAAGTGGAACCCTAAAATGGCGCCATATATCTTCGACCAGAAGAACGGCATACACATTATAGACCTGCACAAGACAGTCGTTAAAGTTGACGAAGCTGCCGAAGTGATGAAAGAGCTTGCAAAGTCGGGCCGTAAGATTCTCTTCGTTGCAACAAAGAAACAGGCAAAAGAGATTGTTTCAGAAAAGGCTACTGCTGTAAATATGCCTTCAGTCACTGAGAGATGGGCAGGTGGTATGCTTACCAACTTCCCTACAATCCGTAAAGCCGTAAAGAAGATGAGCACCATCGACAAAATGAAAGAAGATGGTACCTTCGACAAACTCGCAAAGAGAGAGCGTCTCCAGGTTACACGCCAGAGAGAGAAGCTCGAGAAAAACCTCGGTTCTATCCGTGATATGAGCCGTCTTCCTTCCGCAATTTTCGTAGTGGACGTACAGAAAGAGGCAAATGCTGTCAAAGAAGCGAACCGCCTCAATATTCCGGTATTCGCAATGGTTGATACATGTTGCGATCCTACTCCTATTGATTATGTGATTCCGGCAAATGATGATGCTACGAAATCGATAGAGTGCATTATGGATGCCCTTTGCCAGGCTATCCAGGAAGGTCTTGAAGAGCGTAAGCTTGAAAAAGACAAGGAAGTGGCCGCCGAGGAAGCAGAACTCAAGCCTACAGTCAAGAAGCTACGTGCCCGCAAAGGTGCAAAGCAGGTTGAAGTAGAGGCCGAGACTGTCGAAGAAAGCGCTCCAAAGGCTGAGGAAGAAAAAACTGAAGAATAAAATTCAAATACACGCATTATGGAAATAAGCGCACAAGACGTAATGAAGTTGCGTAAAATGACTTCGGCCGGTATGATGGATTGCAAGAAAGCGCTCGCTGAAGCAGAGGGCGATTTCAATAAGGCAATCGAAATCATACGCGAGAAAGGTAAACTCGTGGCTGCCAAAAGGGCAGACCGCGAAACCTCTGAGGGTGCAGTTAAATCACGCATCGCAAACGGCAAGGCAATACTCGTCGCCCTTGGTTGCGAAACCGACTTTGTCGCTCGCACAGAAGGCTTCCAGACTCTTGCCGAGGCTATCGCTGACACTGCTATCGCAAACACCCCTGCAGATATCGAGGGCTTGAAAGCCTGCAAGATGGCTAACGGTCACACTGTAGAGGAAGAGGTCGAGGCTCAGACAGGCAAGACAGGCGAGAAGCACGTTCTCGCATACTACGCTCTCGTTGAGGCTCCGGCAGTTGCGGAATACATCCACAAACTGAACGGAAAACTTGGTGCTCTCGTGGGCTTCAACAAAGAAGTTCCTGCAGAAATCGCCAAGGGAATCGTAATGCAGGTTGCATCTATGAATCCTGTGTCAATCTCAGCTGCAGACTGCCCTAAAGAGGTGGTTGAGGAAGAATTGAGATTGGCAATCGAGAAGACAAAAGAAGAGCAGGTTGAGAAAGCAGTCGAGGCTGCACTCAAGAAAGCGGGAATCAACCCTGCCCATGTGGACAGCGAGGACCATATAGAGTCCAACACTGCGAAGGGCTGGCTTACTCCAGAGCAGGCAGAGAAGGCCCGCGAAATCAAGAAGACCGTCGCTGAGGAGAAGGCTAAGAATCTCCCTGAGCAGATGATTCAGAATATCGCAAACGGCCGCCTCCAGAAGTTCTTCAAAGAAATGACTCTCGAGGAGCAGGAGTATCAGATGAGCGACGACAAGAAGACCGTAAAGCAGGTTCTCGCAGCTGCCGATGCAGATGCCAAAATCGTCGTTATCAAGAGATTCTCACTCAACGACTAATTAAAAGTGCAATTCGGCACGATTATCCAGATAGATGACATCCTTGTTTCCGAGGATGTCATCTTTGATTTTTTCTCCTGCGACTACGAAAAATGCAAGGGAAAATGCTGTATCGTAGGTGACAGCGGAGCCCCTCTTGAGGAAGCGGAAACTTCTGCCATAGAAGAAGGCTACGATAATTTCAAGGAAGAAATGCAGCCGCAGGGCCGCAGCGCCGTGGAAAAGAAAGGCTTTTTTGAAATAGACCGCGACGGCGACTTGGTCACTCCCCTCGTGGATGGCACTCAAGAATGTGCATTCTGCCACTTCGACAAAGAAAAGAACTGCCTTTGCGCAATTGAAAAGTGTCACTATGCGGGCAAGAGCAGGTTCAGAAAACCCCAATCCTGCGCTCTCTACCCCATACGCGTTACAAAGCACAAGGGGGGAATGATTTCAATGAACATGCACCATTGGGATATATGCAATGAGGCATACGAAAAGGGTAAAAAAGAAGGGATACGCGCCTACCAATTCCTGCGCGCTCCCCTAACAGAATACTATGGAGAAGAATTTTACTCCATGTTGTCGGCTGCTGCGGAAAAGCTGTTTTCAAAGAAATGAACTATACCCACCACATCCTTGGTCGGTCCCTCAACCATATAGCCCGCAAACTCGCGCGTAAGGCTTATCCGATCTTCCCACACACGACGGGCACGACCGAAGCTGCTTTTTAGGCGGAATTTCATGTTTTCACCATCCGTACTCTCAAGGACATAACTTTTCTGTTCCATGAGCTCTATGATTTTATCCTTTATTTCGTTGAACTCCCCCGAAATGCGCACACCGCGTGCGGTATAGCCGAACTTAGGATAAATCAAGGAAACAAGGGCAAACAGCAGGGCTATCTGCCACAGGGAATCATAGCCGTTGCGGAAAATAAGATTCACATCGGATTTAATCACTTTTGCCGCAACAAGGACAAGAATCATAACGGTTGCCAGTATGCTGACATAAAGGAAGTATTTTACCGCTCTAATAAGATATTTCATGATTTAGTATATTATATATTCAACTTTAGCCCCCGCGTCAAGTGTCCTGAGCACCTCCTTGACATCTTCCGCCTTTACGGATTTCACTTTGTCTTTATAATTCCGGACAATATCCTTGCCCAGCGAATAACGTACCAGAACCAGCTTGACGAGTCGTCCGGGGTCTTCCACTTCAGCTTTAAATTCGCTCAGAAGTATGGACTTGTGTATTTCAAGGGCTTTCTCGTCCATGCTCGAGGACATCGCAACTGAAATTGCGGAACGCACCGCACCGAGAGCCCGGAGAGGGTCCGCGGGGACTATATCCTCCGGAAGCCCTGAAGCCTGACAAGGACGGCAGGTAACGTAAATGTTAAGTTTTTCAACGGGGAAAATGTCATAATTCGCTTCGACTTCCGCGTACATTCCCATCTCAGCCAGGGCAGAGATAACCTGTTTTTCGAGGAAAATTTTCGCAAGGCGGAATGCCATATAGCGCGAAGCGGAGAAAGGCGCAAAAGCGGACATCGCCACATTTACCCCTGCCTCTCCCGTGCCTGCATTGCTTCTTGCCGCCTCTATAGTGTAGGTCGACCAGCCCGCATGCAGGGGATAATCTATAATAGGGCGCGTTGAGAGGGCTTTGCCCGTAGGGAACGCTGCGAGCATGACAGAAAGCTCTTTCCTGAGCATTTTCTCGTCGAGATCGCCTATGAGCACTATTACTCCGTCATTGAATTTTTCAAAACGTCTGTCGAAATATTCATTTACACGTTGCGGAAGATTGTCCTGCAGACCCCTCATCTGCTTGGTCGGTGCATATTTGTAGCCCGGGGCCATAAGACTGTCCATGACGGCGTACAAGCCCTCCTGACGCCTCCTGTCTGCGGCAATACGCAATTTCTCACAACTCTTGTAGTACTCGAATGCCTGCCTGTCCGGCTTACGCTCGCGGGCAAGGGCAAGAATGGAATTGAAAAGAAGTCCGAGCGAGCCGGAAGGAGCGGAGCCGGAAATATTCATATATGCGAGATTTACATCGGTATTCATGATGATACCATTTGTACGCAGCATATTTGCAAATTCAACATTTGAAAGACCTGCGACGTCACACAAGCCCAGCATATCGGGAACAAATGCGCTCTCGCCTTTCGCAATATCCTCAACATTGTCCAGACCGCCCCGAAGCATAAAGGCATAGTGGAAACGCTCGCTGCCCATGACACGCTTATATACCACTTCGATGCCGTTGGAGAACACCCAAAACTGCCCTCCCGTAATAGGCTCCGAAGTTCCGAATTGCAATTTAAGCTTTTCCCTGCCGTTGAATTTCCTGTTCTGGAAAAGATAAACCTTTTCGCCGGAGGCGAGTTCTGGTTTGTCAGGAGTCTCATTCCATGCCTCATCGAAGATTTCCGCCACACGCTCTTTATCCATATCTCTGCCCATATCGTAGCGTATTGTGAGATTCCGGTCACGGGAAATCAGGGCTTGTACGTATTTATTGAAAAAGTCAAGTTCTTTTATTCCGTCCAACTGCCTTGTAGCGAAAAATTCCTTTATTGTGCGCTCCGGAGCGAGATTGGAACCGTAGAGATAGGAAGATATGCACTTGTCCACATATTGGGAATTAAGGATTTTATCCGATTTTGTGGCAATTTCTATCAACTCCTCCTGCTTGGCATCCGCATATTCAAGTTCGGTCACACCGTCCGAACTCATGTCTGACAGTATGGCGGCAATGCTGCGCAGAGAACGCTCCGCATCGGGCACGGAGCTGCGTACAAGAAGGGTATAACTCTCCTCTCCCGGCGTTTGCGCCGCGCTGCGATAGGAGAAATTGACAGATTCAAGAGCAATCCCTTCGCTCCGGAAAATCTCTTCTATGCGGCTGCGAAGCACTTTCCCCAAAATATTTGCATACAGCCCGTTCATTAAAGGCTGTACCGTATTCATCATTCCCCTTGCAGGGCGGGGGGCAGAATATGTAATGCTGAGGGAGGAGGTAGCAGGGATTGAGGATTGGGCAGCATATATCCTGCGTTTCCTGTCCGGATTCCATACGAACTTTGCCTGCACAGGCTCTTTGGTGCGCATAGTGGTGAACAGGGACAAGCCCGAAAGCCTTTCTTTCAATTCAGGGGCGTTTATGTCTCCTGCTATTACTATTGCCTGCTTTGCGGGATTGAGAGAAGCCATTTCAAAAAGCATAAGGCATACGGAGTCACAAACGCTTTTTTCAAATATAGGGACGTTCTCCAGACGCACTGCGGAATGGTCTTCCCCGGAGTCAATGTATCCCCTGCTTGTATAACCCACTCCTCTGCCGGCAAGGTATCTGAACGGAGGGCAGAGCTCAAAGTGTTCAAGGGAGGCGAGAGCCTTTCTTGTAAGGTCCTCGGGAACGAAGCCTTTCTGGACCAGGGCAAAGTCTGCAAAACCGGTTTTTATCGGATTGGAGACTATATAGTAGGATATTCCGTTTGCAAATGTTCCCGTGGAAATTTCAGGAGCTTTTGAAAGAGGAGGAAGCTCCTGAGAGCAAAGCCGAGGCGCATTTGCTAACGATAAAACAAGAATTGTCAGGAGTATTTTATCTAACTTGCTCATATCTTCAAGGGTTTCTTGCACAAAAGTAAAACAAAATTACTACTTTTGTAGTATAGATATTAATTTTAACACAAAAATATCAGTTATGAAGAAAATCATTCTTACACTCGCAGCAGTGGTCTTGTCGGCAGGTGTGATGTCTGCGCAGGACCTTGCGGCAGCCACAGAAGTCTACAACAGCGGTGCCACGGCTCTTGCTGCCGGCAACAAAGCCGATGCAGTCAAATTTTTCTCGGAAGCATTGAAACTCGCAAACGGAGCAGAGGGTGCAGAGGAAATCATTTCCACCTGCCAGGGCACAATACCCAAGCTCCTTGTTTCCATAGCAAAGGAACTTATAGAGAAGGGACAATACGACGAGGCTGTAGTTTCGCTTGAGAAGGCAATCAAGACCTCGAACGAATACAAGGAGGGCGAAAGTGCAAAGGAAGCGGGGGAGCTCATCCCTCAGGTTTATATGCAGAAAGCCAATGACTTGTTCAAAAATAAGAATTATGCAGAGGCTGCAAAGAGTTATCAGAAGATTCTCGACATTGTCCCTGCGGAAAATCCGCTCTACGGCAGTGCCGCGCTCAACCTCGGTCAGAGTCTATCTTCGATAGGCAAGGTGGATGAGGCCGTGAAGGCTTTCACAATCGCAGCAGAGACAGGGGATAAGGAAACTGCTTCAAAAAAGATTTCCACAATATTTCTGAAAAAAGCGCAGACCGCCCTCAAAGGCAATAAGTTCAATGAAGCCATAGAGTTTGCGGAGAAGTCGAATTCTTATGTGGAGAATGCCAACGCCTACAAGATTGCGGCTTTCGCATACCAGAAAAACAACAACAAGAAAGCCACTATCGAGAACTTCGAGAAGTATCTTTCACTCGCAGGCAATGCAAAGGATATACAGCAGATTCAGTTCACCCTCGGGGTTCTCTATCAGCAGACAGGAGTAAAGGAAAAAGCAATAGAATACTATCAAAAGGTTCTCAATAACCCTCAGTTCAGCCAGTCTGCAAAACAGCAGCTTGAGGCTCTGACAAAATAAAAATGAGAGTTCTTGAACTTCTCGCTCCGGCGAGAAACGCTGACATCGGCATCGCGGCAATAGACTGCGGTGCCGATGCGGTGTATCTGGCAGGACCTGCTTTCGGGGCACGGAAAGATGCAGGCAATTCCATAGAGGAGATTGCACGCCTTTGCTCTTACGCCCACAAGTTCGGGGCGAGGGTATTCCTGACAGTCAATACTATTCTCTATGACAACGAGCTTGCACAGGCGCGGCAGCTGATGATAGATGCTCAGGATGCGGGAGTGGACGCATTTATCGTGCAGGACCTTGCGACTTTCGCTTTTGAGGGGATAAATGTGCCTCTGCACGCATCCACGCAGTGCGCAATACGCGATGTGCAGACGGCACGCTTCTACGAGAGTCTGGGGGCGGCAAGGCTGGTCCTGGAGCGGGAACTTTCTATAGAAAAGGTGAAGGAAATAAGGAAAGCCGTCTCTTGTGAGCTGGAATTTTTCGTACACGGAGCGCTTTGCGTTTGCTATAGCGGACAGTGTTATATGTCGGAACGCATAGCCGGGCGCAGTGCCAACAGGGGTGAATGTATTCAAGCCTGCCGCTCTCTCTATGATCTGGAAGACTCCCAGGGGCGCATGCTCCTCCGTAACAAGGCTCTGCTTTCGTTGAAAGATTACGAGCTTCTCGAATCCTTGGGAGCTTTGGCGGAAGCGGGTGTCTGCTCGTTCAAGATAGAGGGGCGCCTAAAGAACGCTTCATACGTCAAGAATGTTGTAAGAAGCTACTCGCTATCTCTTGACGCTTTCATAAATGCGCACTGCGGGGAATACCGAAGAGCTGCCTTCGGGAAGGTCAGCGGAGGTTTTACACCGGACTTGAGCAAGACTTTCAACCGCGGTTACACCCGTCTTTTCCTCGACGGAGCGCGGGGAAAATGGGCTTCTGCAGAGGCCCCCAAGTCTATGGGAGAGGAGATAGGCAGGGTCGTTTCAATAAAAAGGCTTAACTCCATGTCCATGGAGCTGGGTCTGGAATTGAAAAAAGGAGTGGTTCTAAGAAACGGAGACGGTTTTGCAAAGGGCGTTTTCGGCTTTCGGGGGGACGTGTGTCAGGGAAACAAAATTGTTTGCAAGTCAAGCCCTGAGATAAGAAAAGGCGATTTGCTTTTCAGGAACATAAATTCTTCCTTTGAAAAGGAACTTGACAGGGAAATGCCTGTGCGTGAGATAGGAGTGCAACTTTTTATCAGCATAAGCGAGGGCTTCAGTATAGACATCCTGGCGCGCAGCGAAGATGGCAGGGAAGTCCGCCTGCCATTTGAGGCTGAACTTGAAGCAGCGGAAAATCATGCCCGTGAGGAGGCTCTGCTTCGCGAACAGCTATCGAAAAGAAGTCTTCATTACAAGTTCGAGCTGAGTTCCCTGAAAATTCTCACAGAGGGAGGCAGACTTCCTTTTATGAGCGTTTCAAGCATCAATTCCCTGCGCCGGATGATTGCATCTAAATTGGAAGAACAGAGCGTGCACAGTCTGCCTCTTGCGAAGGGCAAGGTCGATGCCTCGGCAGACTACAAGGGAGAGCTCAGTTACAAGGCGAATATTGCCAACTCCTCTGCGAGAAGTTTGCTCTCATCAAGGCTGGGAACAGATAGTGAAATAGCCCCTGCATACGAAATTGCGCATCAGTCCTCGGTGGAACTAATGCGCACAAAGTATTGCATACGCTATGAACTCGGGCTATGCCCTGTCCACCAAAAGGAATCATCCAAAATCCCGCTTGGTCCCTACACAAAAAGCCTTTCGACAGAAGGCTCTCACGTTAATATGCTTGCAGCCCCCGGACCTTTATATCTGCTCAACAACGGCAGGAGGTTCAAGGCATCTTTCGATTGTGCCCGTTGTGAAATGACGATTACAGAGTCTTGAATCCCCTTATATGTCCGGATTTTATACCGGACCTTAAGGACATCCGCGGTGCCGCCTTTTATTTTACGCAGTTCGTTTTTTGGCAACTTGTCTCCAGCATCCCTTTTCATGAAGGGTGAATTTCTTCTGTTAGGGGAAGAAGGTCTATGCTCTATGTCTCTTCAGTTCCGCTATACGGAGAGAAGCTCTATTCAAAGCAGAGGGTGAGGTCCACATCGCCGAAGCGGGAGGTCTTGCCGTT